>JASFLR010000077.1:0-8602 GCA_050117995.1 Anaerolineae bacterium | reverse complement strand
CCTCACGCACAGCCAGCGCGGCGTTGATGGCCAGATACTTGACCGCCGACATCTCGTCAGTCTGGATAGCAACCTGGACTCCGGCCTTTGACATCAGGCCCGGGTTCTTGGGCATCATGTCCTTCAGCTCGGGCTTGCTGCGAGAGAAGAGAATCGGGCCAGCCGTCACCGGAATCGACTTGGCTGCCAGGATGTCTGCGATCTTGTACCCCTCAGTAGCATGCTCCAGCGTGAGGTCCAGCCCAAATTCCTCGGCAATGCGTACAGCCGTCAGCATATCATCGGCGCGATGGGCGTGCACACGGGCCCTCATCTCGCGGCGGAGCACCTTGCCCAGGGCTTCGAGCTTCAGGTCGCGCTCTGGGCGCTTGGGCTCCTCTGCCTTGTCGTCACCGGCCTCTTGCTTGGCCTCGTATGCACTCATCTGAGCCTCGTAGCGGGCCCACGTATCGAGGTAGTTCTGCGCCTGCACCAGCGCATCCCGCAGCACAGCAGCATTTCCCATGCGTGTGGATGGTGTCTTTTTCTGATCCTTGTACACCCGCTTGGGATTCTCGCCCAGCGCCATCTTCATCCCTGCTGGCTCCAACAAAACCATCTGGTCGATGCTCGGCTTTGGCGCCGTCTTGATGCAGACTCCTTGCCCGCCGATCAGGTTCCCGCTCCCGGGCAGGGTGAGCACAGTTGTCACTCCCGCCGACAACAGCTCTGCAAAGGCCGGATCTTGGGGATGCACGGCATCCAGTGCCCTCAGATGCGGCGTGATCGGATCGGTCATCTCATTGCCATCAGAATACTCCCAGCCCAAACCCTCGGGAAAGATGCCTACGTGACAGTGGGCGTCGATCAGGCCGGGCATCACCACCTTGCCAGCAGCATCGTAGACCTCCGCATCCTCCGGGACCGTGACTTCCTGACCGACAGCGACGATGCGCCCTCCTTCGACAAGCACCGTGCCCGGTTCCAGCGTTCCCCCAGTGATCGTCAGGACTTTGCCGTTCATGATAGCTATCATAGCGTCTGTACACTCCTTATGGTTCGGGATCGAGTATCGTCCGCCCCAAAGCCCATGCGGGGGTGGACGCACCCCCGCATATCGACCATCTACAACTGACTCCTTACCCTCCAGACCCAAGGACCTTTTCGATCTCAGCCAGCAACTCCTTGGGCTTGAATGGCTTTTCCACAAAGGCCTCCACCGGCATATAGGTATCGTCAGGAGCGAGCTTCACCGGCATATCCAACGCCTTCTTGACCCCCGAGAGGACAATCACCGGGATATCTGTCAGAGTTGGATCCTCATGAAGTCGCCTCGAGATCTCTGTGCCGTCTGGCCCTGGCGGGCCGGCGAACATGATGTCCAGCAGGATCAGGTCGGGCTTGGTCTCCTTGGCCAGCGCCACGCCTTTCTCCGCCTGATAGGCAAAGCTGACCTCGTATCCAACGCTCTCGAGAAGCGTCTTTACCGAATCCACCAGTTGGACATCATCATCTATAACCAGAACGTGCGTTCCCTCAGACATCGTCTCAAACCTCCTCTTTTTCTTCTGGCCTACTTTGGTATCGTAAATACAAACTCTGCCCACTCGCCCACTTGAGATTCAGCCCACATTTGCCCACCATGCTTCTCCACAATTTCCCTGCAGATATACAGCCCCAGGCCTGTTCCCCGCTTACCTGCGTGCTCGGGACCGTTGAGGCGGCTGAACTTCTTAAACAGCATCGCCGTCTTGTCCGGCGGGATGCCTTCGCCATCGTTGCGGACCGTCAGAAGAACCTCATCTGCGCGCTCCTGCGCTCCAAGGACAATATCACCTCCCTCTCGGCCATACCTGACTGCATTGGAGAGAAGATTATCGTAAACAACCCTCAGGAGATTGGGGTCCCCATGCAGAACCAGGTCTTCAGGTATCCGATTCCTCACCGACATCTCCCGCTCCTGCAGCTCTCGCTCCAATCCTGCACATGTGGGCTGGACGACGCGCTCCTGAAGAGCAAACTGCACCTTGTAGACCTCGAGTTCCCCCTTCTCCAGGCGTGACAGATCCAGGTAATTCCTGATCATATCCTGGAAGTAGTCCAGGCTCTGGGCCACAGACTCGAGGCTCTTCGCCTGGGCCGCGGTCAGGTCTCCTAGGTATCCGTCTTTTACCGTGTGCAGGCTCATCATCGCCGAGGCCAGAGGGTTCTTCAGCTCGTGAGTGACGAATCCCAGCATCTCCATGTAGTTCCGATTGACCGCGCGCAGTTCGTCATTCAGCAGTTCCAGCTCGGCCCGTCTCTGCTCGAGTTCTCGGTGCTGCTCCTCCAGCAGCTCGGCCATGGCATTGAAAGAGGCCGACAGTCGAGCTACTTCGTCCTTACCCTTGACCGGCACCCGGTGGTTCAGCTCTCCGTTGGAAATGCGCTTCGTGGCCTCAGAAAGTTCGTGAATCGCTCCCAGCATACCTCGGGTCACAAAAAGGAAGATCACGAGGGCCAGGACCATGCCCGCCATGATGATCGAGAGATAAAGCGCCACTGTCCGGGTGCGCAGGTCCAGGTACTTTTCCTCCAACTCGCCGACGTACAGCATCCCGATGATATTGCCGTCAGGATCCTGGATCGGGTCGTATTGCGATAGGTACCAGGTGTCGACCACAAAGGCCCGCCCCGTCCAGGCCAACCCCTTCTCCAGTACGTGTTCTGCCACTTCTCGCGAAACACGGGTCCCCAGTGCTCGCTGTCCCTGATCATATCGTACATTGGTCGAGATCCGGAGATCGTCCAGGAAAATGGTAGCAGTCCCCACCGGCTTGCCATTGTAGACCTGATTCTCAAAGACTGCATCCCGGATTCGGTCCACGATCTCGACATCCCCGTTCAGTATGGACCCCATTTGTACGATGCCGATTAGCCTCCCATCCTCCATGACAGGCACAGCAGCGCCCGCCAGCATGCCCGTGGGCTCCTGCGCAATATCCAAGCACTGCTCCAGCAGGTCCGGCCCCTCTAGGTACAGGCGATCCCGATCGACAAGGACATCCCCCGCACTGCCGTCCACAGTCATAATGACCTTCCTGACCATGGGATCGCCGGTCAGGCTGTCTCCCCTATTATGGGGAGAGCGCGTTCGCAGCACTACTGTACCATCTGGAGCCACCAGGTTGAGAATGTCCATGTCCAGTCCCATGCGGATCGACTCTAGCTCGGTACCGGCAGCAATGGACAACTGCTCGTTGTCTGGATCTCCCAATAGATCTCTCACCATCTGCATGTGTGTCATGAGTTCCGCTGCCGAGGTGATGCCCATAACCTTGCTATTGTGAATCTCCCATGCAGCCCGGGTGTACGTCCTGACCCTCTCTTCAGCCTCGCGAATCGTATTGGACTCGACATAGCTGACAGTCGCAACGGTGATCACCGCCGCAAGCATGACAAAGACGATAGTTAGTGCCAGGTTGAACTTGGTTCTCAACTTCATCGAGCGTTCACAATCTATACCTGCCCTCTAAACGAGGCCTTCGCTGCTCGCGGCAAAGCCATTGGACCAGGCCTCGTTTCCATGGGTCACCGCCGCTCACAGGACAACACGGAGCAAAGGTCTGCCCAGTGCCGCCACTGGACGCCCACGTCGGCAATTTGAGCCGCTGCGCAAGTCTACCAGAGTCGGAAGCGAAAGTCAATTCGATTGTGACACAATGCACATAGTATGGCCCCGGCGGTGCTTATCTCCAGCGCTAACCTGTGCGCGACGCAAGCCACATTTGGACCGACCAGAAAAACATGCTACAATCATCGCACACACCTACAACACCACAATCCCGCCAACAAGCGTCAGGATTAGAACAAAGTTTCGATTATTCATGACGTAATCTGACATCTATATGCCCTATGATGGACTTGGTGCGTAACCATTCCTCGAATCAAAGAACGTACTCGCCTTGTCAAGGTTATGAAGGGAAAGCATGGTTCACGACAAACTCGTTATCCGTGGTGCGCAACAGCACAATCTCAAAAACATTGATCTCACCCTGCCTCGAAACCGTCTGATTGTCATCACAGGAGTCTCGGGCAGCGGCAAGAGCAGCCTTGCCTTCGACACCCTATACGCAGAGGGTCAGAGGCGTTATGTCGAATCTCTCTCCTCCTATGCGCGCCAATTCCTGGGGCAGATGGAAAAGCCCAAAGTCGACTATATCGGCGGACTTAGCCCCGCTATCGCCATCGAGCAAAAGGCCGTCAGCAAGAACCCCCGCTCTACCGTGGGCACCGTCACCGAGATCTATGACTACCTGCGCGTGCTCTTTGCCCGGGTTGGCACGCCGCACTGCCCTCAATGTGGCCGCCAGGTGTACGCCCAATCCGCCCAGCAGATCGTGGATCAAATCGCACAGCTATTGCCGGGCACCCGGTTTCAGGTGCTCGCCCCCGTGGTGCGAGGCCGAAAGGGTACCCATGAAGATATGCTAAGACAGGCCCAGGCAGATGGCTATGTCCGTGCCCGCATCGACGGCGTCCCGGTGGACCTGTCCGAACGTGTCGCCCTGTCCAAGACAAAGAAGCATGACATCGAAGTCGTTGTGGACCGCTTGGAGGTCCCCGAGTCCGCCCCGGCCGGCACCGAACCAGCCCATGAGGAGTCAATGCAGCCTGATACTGGCGGTGGCTCTTCTCTCACCAGCTATATGACCAGACTGACTGACTCTGTAGAGACGGCCCTGAGGCTTGCCGATGGCCTGCTCCACATCGAGCTCGCCAGCAGTGAGGTCATGACCTTCTCAGAACAGAATGCATGCCCCACTTGCGGTATCAGTTTTCCCGAGCTTACACCGCAGATGTTCAGCTTCAACTCGCCCCATGGCATGTGTCCCGAGTGCAATGGCCTGGGTACCAAGGTCGAGTTCGACCCCGCCCTCTTCATCGATCCAGACAAGACCTTCGGCGAGGGAGCAGTGCGCACCTGGGGCGAGCTCAACAAGAAGAAAAAGTCAGGCATCTACCGTGCTGCCACGCAGATCCTGAGCAAGTTTGGCCACAATCTGGATGCCCGCTGGCACGATCTGGCTGACGAAGGGCAGCAGGCCATACTATACGGCGGAGTGCGTGTCACGTGGGAGTCGGAGAGTGACCGTGGCTCCTGGCAGGGTGAATGGGAGACCGAGGGCGTTGTCCACTCGACGCGCCGGCGCTACCTTCAGACAAAGTCAGAGTACATGCGCCGCTACTACACCCAGTTCATGAGCCAGCAGACCTGTCCCACCTGTGGGGGCCACCGTCTCCGGCCGGAGGCCACGGCAACCACTATCGCCGGCAAGAATATACAGCAGGTAACCTGCCTGTCGATCTGCAATGCACTTGCCTGGATTGAAGGTTTGGCGCCAGGCACTTCTGAGGAGACTGACGATTCGCTCACCCACATCGGATGCAGCGAAGATCCTGTGCCCGCCTCTGAGAGCGTGCTGACCGGCGAACAGTTCGCCATCGCCGAGGAGGTGCTCAAGGAGATCCGCGATAGGCTTCAGTTCATGCTTAACGTGGGGCTTCACTACCTCACCCTCGATCGGTCTGCCCCCTCTCTCTCTGGGGGCGAGGGACAGCGCATTCGGCTTGCCAGCCAGATCGGGTGCGGGCTGGTGGGGGTGCTGTACATTCTCGACGAGCCGAGCATCGGGCTGCACCAGCGCGACAACCGTCGCCTGCTCGATACCCTGGAGCAGCTGCGCGACATGGGTAACACCGTCCTCGTCGTCGAGCATGATGAGGAGACAATGCGAACCGCCGACTGGCTTGTCGACTTGGGTCCCGGAGCCGGCGTACGGGGCGGCTGGATCGTTGCCCACGGCCCGCCAGAACAGATCATGCAGGATCCGCACTCCCTCACCGGCCTCTATCTATCTGGTCAGCGCGCCGTTGTCTCTCCCAATGGACGCCGTCGCCCCATCAACGGCAAGTGGCTGACCCTCGTGGGGGCCCGGCAGAACAACCTCAAGGACCTCCGGGTTCGCTTCCCGCTCGGTCTATTCACCTGCGTGACCGGCGTCTCTGGAAGCGGCAAATCATCCCTTGTATCCCAGACCCTGCACCCGGCGCTCGCCCAGCGATTGCACAACGCCAGCCGCCCAGCTGGTGTGCACGACAGCGTCGAAGGACTCGAGCATGTCGACAAGGTCATCAACATCACCCAAGATCCCATCGGACGTACACCCCGATCCAATCCCGCCACCTACGTCGGTGTTTACACCGGCATCCGTGAGATCTTTGCCCAGACTCCCGAAGCGAGGGCCCGCGGATACAAGCCAGGGCGCTTCAGCTTCAATGTTAAGGGCGGTCGCTGCGAGGCTTGCAAGGGCCACGGTCAGAAAAAGATCGAGATGCACTTCCTGCCCGACGTGTGGATACGCTGCAACGTCTGCAAGGGCACTCGCTTCAATCGTGAGACCCTCCAGATCCGGTACAAGGGTACGACCATCGCCGACATCCTTGACATGGATGTGAACGAGGCCCTTGAGCACTTTGGCAACATCCCCAAGATCGAGCGCAGGCTCCAGACCCTCGTTGACGTGGGCCTTGGGTATATCAAGCTGGGCCAGAGTGCCACGACCCTGTCTGGCGGCGAGGCACAGCGTGTCAAGCTGGCCAAAGAACTCTCACGCCGGTCCACCGGAGACACGATCTACATTCTGGATGAACCCACCACCGGACTGCACTTTGCCGACATTCAGAAGCTTCTGGACGTCCTACACCGCCTGACGGATGCCGGGAACACTGTCATTGTCATCGAGCACAACATGGACGTCATCAAAACTGCGGACTGGATCATCGACCTCGGGCCAGAGGGCGGCGATGGCGGCGGGCAGATCGTAGCCCAGGGGACGCCCGAGTCTCTGGCCCACATCGACGGAAGCTACACCGGCCAGTTCCTGAGACGGGTGCTCGAGCAGGAGCCGGCTCTGCTGCAGGAGGTAGTTGCTCAATGAGGATAGATGAGCAGTTTGGCTGCAAGACCTTTCCATGCAGCGATGTCAGGCACGAGTGTTATCTCCTGCCCACCGTCGACCTTAATCCGGACGACATCTCCATTGTACTGATCTCAGAAGCCGCGCCTTCTGATCCTGCCGACTACTACTATGCCTCTGGAGATCCGCTGTTTCAGCAGACAACCGTCCAGGCCTTCAGCGACGCAGGAGCCGACGTCGCGTCCGTCAAGGACATTCTGGGAATAGGCGTCTACCTCACCACGGCCGTCAAATGTGGCAAGACTGGCTACGGCATCAAGGCAGCCACCACCAGGGAATGCTCTCTAATCCTGGAGAGGGAGCTTGCCCTATTCTCACAGATCAAGGCATTCCTCCTCATGGGCGATGTAGCCATCAAGGCCATCAACTACATCGCCAGGAGGGCGGGAGAGGACAGGGTGATCCCGGCTGGCTCAACCTACAAGATTCGGGGACAAGAATACTACTTCCGGGGGCGGAGGACCTTTCCGTCCTACCTGCAGGCAGGCCCCAGCTTCTTCATCGAGAAGAGCAAACGTAGAATGATAGCAGAGGACATATCCCAGGCCATGCGCCTGCTAACCTGAACTGCAGGCAGGCTGTAGTTCGCATTGAAGAGAAGGGAGCACATACCATGAATACCGTCGAATTGCTGCAATACACCGTAAGAAACGCTTTCAGCATCCTGGAGCAGGTGACTGCCGACCTGACCCAGGAGCAGGCCGACTGGATGCCGCCGGGCCTTGCCAACCCCATTGGCGCCACATACTGGCACGCCATCTCGGGCGCCGACTTCTTGGTACATGCCTGGGGCATGGGCCAGCCACCACTCAGCCAGACTGCCGGGTGGGAGGAAAAGGTAGTCTTGTTCCAGGAACCCAACCCGGAGGGCCGACATGGCCCCAGTCTGCAGACGCTCCGCATCGATCTGGCGGCGATGCGCGAATATGCAGGAACCGTCACCGTGGCAGCCGAAAGCTGGCTGGCATCGCTGACCGCCGAGGACCTGGAGCGGCAGATCGATACGCCCATCGGAGAGCTGAACCTGGCGCAGATTCTGGAGACATTCGGGGCATGGCACATCAACGCCCACTGCGGCGAGATCTCGGCGCTGAAAGGTTGCCAGGGCTTCAGGGGATATCCGTTTTGACAATGGTCGACATCCGGCAAGGACTTTGGGGGCAGGGCCATGGATGAGACAGGCTTTCGCAACTTCTTGAGGCGTGGCGGGCGCTCGCCACAGGCAGCAGCGCGCTGTATCCGTCATGTTCAAGACTTTGAACAGTACCTCGACACTCGCCGCGACGGCACAAACCTGGAAGAGGCAAATGCCGCTGACCTCGAGCGGTTCGTCGCCTGGATCGAGCGGGAGCCCAGAGCCTCCGCCAAGACCCAGTTGTGGGCGCTCGGCCACTTCTTTGAATTCACAGCCAACGAGGAACTGCGCTCCCTTGCTGGCTCCCTGCGCGCCCAGCGGATCATGAGAAGGCCGTTTTCCCTGAAAAAGTTCAGGGGCGCGGATCCAGCCGTTGTAGACGCGCTCGCTGCCGCAGGGATAGGGAACGTGGCCCAGATGCGCGAGGCTGGGCGCACGCCCGGCAAGCGGCAGAGGCTTGCAGAGCGCA
>JASFLR010000076.1:0-8621 GCA_050117995.1 Anaerolineae bacterium | reverse complement strand
CGGCTACTTTCGGGTGCCGTATGAGGATACCTACCGCTCGGGGGATGTACAGCAGGTGGACGTGAACATGAGCGAGGTAGAGGGGCGGCTGTCGTGGACCGATCTCGACGCTGAGGTGGAACTGCCCGCCAAGCCGCTGACGAAGGCCAAGGTGGTCGTCTGTGCCGGTAGGGGATTGCAGGACGCCGATGGCTTTGGCCTGGCGGAGCAACTGGCCGCGGCCCTGGGCGGTGTAGTGGCCGGCTCCCGGGGCGCGCAGGACGAGGGCTGGATCGCCGAAGAGCAGGTGGTAGGCGTCGGCGGGCACGAAATCGCGCCCGACCTGTACGTTGCCTGCGGTGTCTCTGGCGATGTATACCATTACTTTGGCGTGCAGGATGCCAAGTTTGTGGTGGCTATCAATGCAGACGAGGACGCGCCGATCGTGAAGCTGGCTAATATGGCCGTGGTCGGCGATGCCAAGCTGGTGATCCCGGCTATGCTGGAGGCGCTGGGGGCATAGAAAGCCCGCAGGGCGTTGTTGGGTGCATAAGACCATCCTGGAAGATGCTTTCTGTGAAGGGTGAGCTTCCAGGATGGTTTTATGCTCAGACTTTACATTTCTGCCCATACCTGTTATACTGTACAGGCCGGTCTACTCCCGTACCGCGCATCCATGTTGCTGAGAAGCAGAATCCTTGAGAAAGGCCAGCTCGACGATGCGACTGCCAGCCAGAACACCGACTACTCGGCTCATACTGCTTGTGACGTTCCTCGCTTTGGCCCTGGGGGCCACTGCCACACTGGAAGCTGATTCGGAGAGCGCAGGCCTCTTTTCCGAATCGAGCGTCCCCGGCACCCTCGAGATCACAGACTCTGAAACCATCAGACGCTATCGCTATGTCGATGTGGACTTTGATGCCTTTATCGGCCTGGACGGCGCGCCCAAGGACATCGAACCGGGACACACGCTGCGTCTGAACCTGTTCGAAGATGTGGTGCAGACTGCGATACTCGAACGGGTGGAGTTCAATCCTGGAAGCGACTATACCTGGCTGGGGCGCCTCCAAGGGGACCCGTGGGGGCAGGTGATCCTGGTAGTGGGCGACGGCGCCTTGGTGGGGAATATCACTACGCACGATCAACTCTTTGAAGTGCGCTATGCGGGGAATGGCGTGCATGCTGTCTCCGAGATCGACCGGTCGGCCTTTCCGCCCGAGTTGCCGGCGGTTGCAGCCCCGTTGGGTGATCGCGCTGCTTCACCCAGTGTGCTGGCAGCGGGGGATGACCGGGCCATTATCGACCTGCTGGTGGTCTATACGCCGAGAGCGCGGATGCGTGCGGGCGGCGACCGGCGCATGCGGGAGCTCATCACCCTGGCTGTGGCCGAGACGAACCAAGCGTATGAGAACAGCCAGATCGACCAACGGGTAAACCTGGTCCACACGGACGAGGTCGACTATGAGGAAGCGGGCTTTCCCCTGGCCCTCAGCAATCTCACGCACACCTCCGACGGCGTGATGGACGAGGTCCATGATTTGCGCGAAGCCTATGCCGCCGACGAGGTGGTGTTGCTGATCGAGGACTTTACGGCGTGTGGCCTAGCATGGCAGATGCAGGAGATCAGCCCGGATTTCGAGAGCTATGCTTTTGCGGTGGTGAATGAGGACTGTGCTACAGGCAACTACAGCTTTGGGCACGAGCTGGGGCACACCATGGGCGCGCAGCACGACTGGTACCAATATCTGGCCTCTGCTGCACTGACACCAGCCTTTCCCTATAGTTTCGGGTATGTGAACGCCTCTGCCGGATGGCGCACCGTGATGGCGTACGATGACGAGTGCGAGGATCGGGGGCTTGACTGTCCGCGGCTGCCCTATTGGTCGAATCCGGATGCTACCTTGGGGGACGAGCCGATGGGGGTGCCGGAGGGGACCTCGACGAGCTGTGTGGCAGGGGAATACGATCCGCGCTGTGACGCCGACAACCGCAAGACGCTCAACGCTACCGCATCCATTGTCGCTAGCTTTCGCGGCAGCACCCAGGTTCCCAACGCGCCCACTGATCTTGGGGCTACAGCTGTCCTGCCCACGCGCATCGATCTCAACTGGAAGGACAATTGCAGCCAGGAGGGTGGCTTTGCGATCGAGCGCTCGCTGGATGGGTTGAGCGGCTGGGCGCAGATTGCGACAGTCGCCTCGAACGTAACCTTCTACTCCGATTTGAGCGTGCAGCCCGCGTCGGACTATTACTACCGGGTGCAGGCCTTCAATGACATGGGAGGCTCGGACTATAGCAACGTGGCCTCTGTCAGGACGCCGGCGGTCGTCGCGGGCCCGCTGGTCTACGACGAGCAGTTCATCGACGACGACCATGCCGGGGTGAGCGATGGGGACCGCAGCGGCGTCGTCGATTGCGGCGAGACGATCGAGCTCGAGGTCAGCCTTGCCAACGATGGATATACTGATGTTACGGGCATCGTTGGAGAGCTGTCGGTGGCTGACCCGGCTGTGATCTGGACGGGCAATATGGCGAGCAGCTATCCCAGCATCGAGGGATTGAGTTCGGAGCTCAATGACGACGCGTTCGAGTTCGAGGTCGCGGAGGACGTGCCCAACGGCCATCTCATCCACTTTGACCTGGCCATCGAGGCGGATAACTGGGGGCCCGGCTCCATCGGGTTCGATGTAGAGGTATATTGTTTGGCGGGCCTTCAGTACGAGCTCTACCTGCCCCTGATCGTGCGCTGACAGTGCGTTGGGTCCGGGGATTGCTGCGAACAGAAAAGCGGCCCTCCCTACACGAGAGGGCCGTTTTATGTGCTTGGCGTACGCTCAGACGCGGGTCACATAGCGTCCGGTGCGCGTATCCACACGCAGGACGTCGCCCTCATCGATAAAGAGGGGAACCTGCAGCACTAGCCCGGTCTCCAGGATCACGTCCTTGGTCGCACCCTGAGCTGTGTCCCCGGCAAAGCCAGGTGGCGCCTGCACCACTTCCAGGTCCACGGTGATGGGCAGGTCCACGTCCAGGCGCTCGCCCTCGTAGCTCGACAGCTCGATCTCGGTGTTCTCCACCAGGTACGGCTTGGCGTCTTCCAACACGGCATTCGGAAGGGGGAACTGCTCGTAGGTCTCGGTGTCCATAAAGTAGTAAAAGTCGCCATCACTGTAGAGGTACTGTACCGTCTGGTGATCGAGGCGGATGTCCTGGACCCTGTCACCAGAGGTGAAGTTCTTGTCTATCTTTGCCCCGGTGCGCAGGTTGCGCAACTTGGTGCGGATCACGGCCTTGCCCCGGCCCGGTTTGTGATGCTGGTAGTCTATGACCTTGTACAATTCTTTGTCCATTGTAAAGGTCACGCCTTTGCGCAATTCATTTACGTCGATCATGGTGCTTGCTCCTTGTGGTTATCGCGGGTAGCTTGATTATAGATGGTTGGCCTGGGGCTGTCAAATATGGTGTGGGGGCGTGGTTGGCTGGAGTCTCCCTGGGATGGCTACCCGGTGTCTGGGGGCCGGTTACCACCAGTCGTTCTGCGAACGGGGGTCCATGAATGTGCCAGCGTCACGGATGGCGACGCCGATCTCGCCGCCGCGAGCCCGGCCGAATGGCTGGCCTGCACGCAGGGCCGGTAGCTGACCGCGGCCAGCGCTAGTCCAAGCCCGGTAAAGGGCCAGCAGGCTTGGTTCCACGCAGATGTTCTCGACGTGTATCGTATAGCCTTCGATGACGTTGTCGTCGCGGGTGTACTTGAGCGTGATCCGCTCCTCGCTGGCGTAGAGGACCAGCGCCTCGTAGCCGCTGCCGATCTCATAGCCCGAGTCGGGCAGGTGGAGTATCTCGCCAGTTGTCACGCCCATTCCAGCCAGGGTCACCGGCCAGTTGGCTAGCAGGTCACCGCGGCAGTTGTACTCCCAGTCCCAGTCGTAGACGCGGTAGACGGCAGGGAAGACGGGCACGCGATGGTCGGCAAAGAGGGTATAGAGTTTGGGCGCGCCAGCGTCCGGGGTGCCACCATACTCCACCAGTCCGCGGTAGCCGTCGGTGAGTTCGTAGCCGCGCAGGGCCAGGTTCAGGTCGGCGTGCTCCTCAGCTGGCCTGTCGGTCACCGGGGGTAGTACTGACAGTGTATTGTACTGCGCGCCAGGGATCGGTGCGCAAGCGGAGGGCTGCCTGGCGACGAGGGGCAGGTAGGCGCGGGGAACAAGGTCGTCAGAAGGAGTGCGCTCAAGGGCCAGCGCGGGTGAGCCAGGTTTGATCCACAATCCCCCGGGCATGGCGAAGGCGCTTGAACGAGC
Source organism: Anaerolineae bacterium (assembly GCA_050117995.1). Classification (GTDB taxonomy): domain Bacteria; phylum Chloroflexota; class Anaerolineae; order JAAYZQ01; family JAAYZQ01; genus JBFFCR01. The sequence goes on along the minus strand of JASFLR010000076.1, from coordinate 4,341 downwards.
AGAGTGGGCGCTGCGAGCTGGCCCGTTGCCCAGGAGGGAAAGCAGGAGCAGCAGAGCGGTCATCACGCTTGCTGCGTGTCTCGTTGCGGTCCAGCGTGGTCCGGTTGCCAAAGCCGGTAGGGGGGTGTTGGGTGTAGAACGCAAAGGCTCGCTATCTCCTGTGTCCGTGGCTACTGGTCGCCCGCAGGCCCAAAGCATATCTCGCCAAAGGCAGCCGCCAGGTCCGGCTCGGTCGCGCCCTCGCCGGCTATGACCGTCACCGGCTGCATCCAGCTTGTTGCCTCCAGTGCTGCGCCTGGTGCCGTTCCTTTGACGCCGATGATGGCATGCCCCCAACGGAAGCTGTCGCGCAGATCGTCCTGGGCGCCGATTTGGCGCAGGGCTTCCACAGCATCCTCACCCAGCAGCCGCGACGCTTCGTCAGCAGCAGCTACCGCCACGATCCGGCCCGCTGGAACCTTGTCCAGAAATGCAGCCAGGCTCGCGCTGGCAGTGGGGTCCAGGTGCGTGTCAAAGGCAGCAACCTGCTCGACGACGCCGGTCTCCGGGTGGATGATGGCGATGTTGTAGCCGCGCTCACCCGGCGACTTGTCCAGGCCGTCGACGTAGATGTGGCCGAAATCACCGACTTCCTGTCCGGCGCTTTGCACGACCAGGTTAACGGGCGATTGGACACCTGTCTGGCCGATGCTCCGGTCCGACAGGCTGACTTCGCTGGCTGGGGTGAGGACATCAAAGCGCAGCCATATCTCGTTCAGTCCGTCGAGCACCGTCTCAGCGGGCAGGGTGACCTCGTAGTCGTGCCATCCAACTGCCATCTCGAGCTGTGTTACGAGCGTCCCGTTGGTCTCGATCTGGAGTTGCTGTCCGCCCACTGGCGCATAGGCGCGGAAGGTCATTTGCTCGTCGTCCCGGTTCAGCGGCACCAGCAACCGGGCGGCTTTGCGCTGCGGCCAGATGACGCCATCAGCGGGGACTCCCCAGCCCTCGGCATAGCTCAGCCGGCTCAGTGCTTCACCCGGCGTCACTATCCAGCGCTCGGGCCATAGGGGCATGTCTACCTGGCAGAATACCAAGCCTGCGTCCGCGTCCGTGCAGGTCACCGGCATTGTCGACTCGATGTAGGGCACCATCTCCGGTCCGGTGTGCTCGGGGTGCGCCACGATGGCCTGGATGTTGAAGAAGCGCAAGACATCGGCTGCTAGTGCGCGATCCCGCTCGATCACGCTGGCATCGACCGCGTGGCCCGTCTCCAGGGCGATGATGGTGTTGATAACGGGCGCCTCGGCAAAGTACTGGAATTTGAGCGGGGGATTGCGCGAGGTGTTGCCCGCCAGGATCCGCTTGCCGTGCACCGTCTGGTAGTATTGCTGGAACATGATAATCGGGTGCTGGGTGCCGGTCACGCGGAAACCGTTGCGCCAGGCCACCGGCAGATCGAGGAGGGTCCAGTCTCCCGGCATATCGTCGGCGATGGACTGGTAGATGGACGGCACCTTCATGTCGGACATGGGCAGGGGGATGCAAAGGTGCTCGAACAGGATCAGGCAAGCTAGGAGTATTCCCCCGCCAACTCGCAGGGCAGGACCTGCGGAGGGGCGGTTGGTGGTCCTCTGGCGCCTGACGATAGCAGCCAGGCCAAAGGCTACCAGCAGGGCCAGGCTTAGCATCAGAAGCACGCTGTAGCGGCTGGGGTAGCGGTTGCCCTTGAAGAAGGGCAGTCGCGCCACTAGCGCAAAGGGCAGCGGGATGCCAGTGTCGGTGCCGTTGACGCGCAGCGAGGGGCCGAGAGTCATCAACCAGAAGATGACTGTAGACAGCGTCCAGAACTTGACCGCCGGTGAGCGGCGCCAGGCCCAGGCCGCGCCCAAAACCGCCAGGGCAAGCACGCTGTACCCCAGATAGAGATGCTGGCCCACCGTGTGGTCAAAGCCAAAGCGCTCCACTAGTGAGCCGAAGAGAGGGTGATACATCGTCGGTATGGCAAAGGCCAGCAGGTCCGCTGAGAAAGCGTCGGCAAAGCCACCGCCCTCGACAAAGATGTCGCCTTCAGCCAGTAGGTCGGGGACCATCATGGCCAGTACAGGCAGCAGCCCCACTACAAAGATGCCGCCGATCAGGACCAAGTTGCCCACAAGCCGCCAGAGGTTAGTGGAGCGAAAGCTGGAGGCAACCTGCCATAGCGCCCACAGAGCGGTAAACAGGACCAGGAACGAGGCATAGGTCAGCTCGGCGTACGCCTGGAACAGGAGAAAGAGAGCGGCGAGCAGCGGATAGCGCCACCGCCGTGGCTGATCGCCCATCCTGAGCAGGCAGAGCACGTAAAAGGGAATCCACTGCGAGCTGGCGATATTCCATTGCCCCAGCGCCGCATAGGCCAGCTTGCTCGAGGCAAAGGCGTAGAGCAATCCGGCACCAAAGGCAGGCAGCAGTGCAATAGGGCCGGCGGCACGCTCTCTGCGCTCCATGCCTCCATGTCTGGACAGCACGTAGTGGGCCAGTAGGAAGGCGCCGTAGCCACTGAGGACAAAGGACGACAGCAAGAGGAGGTTGGTGGCGGGGATCAGGCCGGCCACAGCCTGCAAAGGGATCGATAGCAGGCCGTTGAGCACCGTCAGCGTGTAGAAGGCCAGGTTGATGCCCAGCGGATAGAAGAGGTAGTCACAGTCAAAGGGGTTGGTCCCCTGATCCAGCAGGGCATCCTGAACCCACCACAGGTTCCAGGTTAGAGGGGGATCGTCGGCGCCATCTCCCGGTACGTGGGTATCCAGCCGGGCTGCTACCGGCCAGGTGAGGACCAGGGCAAAGAGGATATAGCCGGCAAGGACCAGCAGGTGGATCTGCCAACGTCGCATCTGCATCTACGGACCTGTCTCCTTTGCGCCAATGATACCATCCTCGTTCCCATTTGGCAATTTTGCGTTTCAGGGCAATTGGGATAGAATGGCGCACATGACAAGCTACCGGGATGCGCTGCTCTACCTATATAGCTTCACCGACTATGAGAAGCGGGGCTTTGCTGCCTACGCGCCCGAGTTCTACGATCTGGCGAGGGTGCGCCGCTTGCTGACGCTCATGGGCGAGCCGCAGCGCTCGTTTCAGGCGGTGCACATTGCGGGCACCAAGGGCAAGGGCTCCACGGCAGCCATGATCGAATCGGTGTTGCGTGCTGCTGGCTACCGCACCGGGCTCTATACCTCCCCGCACCTTCACTCCTTCCGCGAGCGGATCCAGGTGGCGGGCGAGCTGATCCCCGAGGGCGATGTCTGCCGCTTGGTCGACGAGATGCGGTCCCTGGTGGTCCAGGTGGAGGATATCACCACCTTTGAGATCATCACCTGCCTGGCCTTTGCCTGGTTCGCTGAACGCGAGGTCGAGTGGGCCGTGGTGGAGGTGGGCCTGGGTGGGCGCTTGGATGCCACGAACGTCCTCGACCCAGCGGTGACGGTCATCACCCCGATCAGCTACGACCACATGGCCATCCTGGGAGATACCTTGCCCCAGATTGCCGCGGAGAAGGCAGGGATCGTCAAGCCAGGCGTGCCTGTGGTGTGCGCGCCCCAGCCAGACGAGGCGCTGACCGTCATCCGTGAGGTGTCCGAACGCCAGGGCGCGCCGCTGACATTGCTCGGCCGCGATTGGACCTGGAAGCCTGGCGAGTCCGATCTCAGCGGGCAGAGCTTCAGCCTTCACCATGCCAAGGACGACATGACTTTCCGACTGCGCCTGCCGCTACTGGGCCAGCACCAACTCGCCAACGCGGCGACTGCGATGGCGACCATCTCGGTGCTGGGGCAACTCGGGGTCCATGTCCCCGAGTCGGCCCTCCACGATGGCTTGCAGGCTGTGCGCTGGCCCGGTCGACTCGAGATCCTGGGCCGGGAGCCGCTGGTTGTCGCGGACGGGGCGCACAACGGGGATTCGGCGCGCAAGCTGATGGCGGCTCTTCACGCCCTGGGCGGTTGGGGGCGTCTTATCCTCATTCTTGGTGGCTCGGCCGATCACCTGTCGCCTGACCTTCTGGCCGCGCTCGTGCCGGCCGCAGAGCGGGCGATAGCTACCCAGTCGCAGCACCCTCGCGCCGCCGAGCCGGCTTGGATCCAGGCCCGGGCTGCGGAGCTGGGCTTTCACCTGGAGGATGGTGGGACGGTGGCCCAGGCGCTGGAGCTGGCCCTGGCGGATGCTGCTCGGGAAGATCTCATCTGCTGTACTGGCTCGCTTTTTGTCGCCGGGGAGGCCCGTGCTGTTTGGTTCTCGCGCCAGGGGCTCCCCCTCCCACCCATCGACCCGGTGTGACCGGCGCTTTCGGTTGAATCATCCTGGGGGATCAACGGAGCGTAT
>JASFLR010000075.1:0-8647 GCA_050117995.1 Anaerolineae bacterium | reverse complement strand
ACGGGCGATGGACCGCGATCGGGAGGATCGGTTCCAATCCGCTCGCGCGATGCGGGAGGCGCTCATCGAAGCGCTGCCGGTTCCGTATGTGCCGCCTGCTGTGCGTGAAGGCGCTCCGCGGGCTGTACGCAAGGTACCCAGGTCCGCGCAGTCGCCAGCCAAGGCAGATCCCGAGCTGCGGCCCGTGGCAGTTGCCCAGTCCCCAATTCGGACGGCACCGGCTGCACTCGCCAAGCCGCGCCCCGCACCCCTGCCGGACAAGACATGTCCTGTCTGCCAGCGCTCCAGTAAGGCAGATGCTCGTTTCTGCGTGGGATGCGGGCACTCTTTCGTCGGGGTACAGCCTGCCATTTTGCGGGTGATCGAGCCGGTGCGGGCCGCATGGGAGATGCCTGTAGCTCACAATCCCATGCTCCTGGGCCGGGCCAGCGAGGCGGAAGGCTACTGGCCTGACTTTGACATGACCTTCTACGACGATGGCGACTACGTGTCGCGCCGGCACGCGCGGATCACCAAGGGACGCGCGGGCTACTTCATCACCGATCTGGGTAGCAGCAATGGCACAACACTGAACGGGTATGCGCTCAAACCGAACAGCGCCTACCGCTTGCGAAACGGCGACCGGATCAAGGTTGGTCTGGTCGTGATACAATTCTGGCTGCGATCGCAGGCTACCATCGCGGCTTGACTAGTGGAGGGAGTAGATGAACTGTCCTGCGTGTGGAGCTGACAACCGGGAGGGTGCCCGTTTCTGTCGCGAATGTGGCGCCGATCTGCTCGAGCAGGTCGAAGGGGGCATTTCCGGGGCCAAAGAGGGTAACGCTGAGGAAGAATCGAGCCAGGCGGCGCCAAAAGTCGCGTCCGAAGCCATTGGAGCTCCGCGTGACGTGATGTCGTCCACGGAAGATGAGCAAGCGCTGGAGGACGCTATTGTCGAGGATGGCGATGCCGGTGACGAGGAGCCAGGTACAGAACCGACGGCCCCTGCGGGCGACGCTGGCGGTGAAGGGCCGGAGCAGGGTGCCGAAGATGATGATGGGCCGGACCTCTCCGTGAAGCCCGAGGGACGGGAGCCTTCTGCGCCTGAGGCGTCGGAGCCCGATGATGAGGAGTATGAACCGCTGGAGATGGATGATGATGACCTCTTGGCCTTTTGGCGCGAGGCGACAGAGCCCATGAAGCCTGTAGAGGAGGACACCGTGCTCGAGGACCGCTATGCCGTCGTGGAGGCCCTCGATGTGCAGGAAGACGAGATTCTGTACAAGGCCTTGGACCTATGGCGCTGCTGGCAGTGCGGCTACGAGGCGAACGACCCCCAGGGAGCATTCTGCGCCCGGTGCGGTGTGCTGATGGATCACCGGCCCGAGGTGCGCTTGCTGGAAGTCCAGGATGCGGATGTCCAGCCCTCTGGCGATTGGGTAGTGGTCGAACGGCTGGTCGATGATGACCACCACTTTCTCGTCGTCGTCGAGCCTGAGCCCGAGCCGCCAGCCGAGGACGAGGTAGTCCCTGTGCCGCAGAGCTTGAAGCTGCTCATCGGCCAGCGCTCCGATCCGGGCCAGGTGCGCGAGTTGGACGAGGACAGCATGTTTACCCTCACCCTTGCACCCACGTACGAATCGCGAATCGGCCCCGTGCTGGGGCTGTATTCAATCGCTGACGGTATGGGCGGTCATACCGGTGGAGAGGTCGCCAGCAGGATGGCCCTGCAGGTATTGGTCAACCGCGTGCTCACCACGATCATCCTGCCCGATATCGCTGGAGAGTTGGTGTTGGAAGAGGATATTCTTGCCCTTCTCCGCCAGGCTACCATTACTGCCAACGACGAGGTCTACCTTACCCGCCAGAAGCGCGAGAACGACATGGGTACGACGCTGACGACCGTCCTAATCCGGGATAACCGGCTCTTTCTGGCGCACGTGGGCGACAGCCGCGCCTACCGGTGGAATGCCGAAGGCTTGGATCAGTTGACTACTGACCATTCAGTGGTCGCCAGCATGATCGCCAAGGGCCAGGCCGAGCCGGCGGAGCTCTATACACACCCGCATCGCAGCATTGTGTACCGCTGCATTGGAGACAAGCCCATAGTAGAGGTCGAAACTGATCTGCTGCCTGTAGCCCCCGGCGACCGGATTATCATCTGCTGCGATGGGCTTTGGGAGATGGTGCGTGACGAGGGTATCGAGGACGTCATGCTTCAGGAGGCCGACCCGCAGGTGGCCTGCGACCTGCTGGTCCGGCGAGCGAATGCCGCCGGTGGTGAGGACAATATCAGCGTAATCGTGATCCAGGTCGAAAAGCTGGATGAATTGGAGGAATAGCGGTTCCGCGCGGTCCATCTGTCAGAACGTTTGGGCGCAAGGAACGTATAGGGATAGACCTTGAAGGAGGTATGGTATGGCCAATGACGTGACTTTGACCTGCCGGATGAACAAGGCCAGCTTGCCGGTGATGAACACGCAGCAGTTGGCCTATGTGCTCATCGAGGCTGTGCCGGGCGAGGGCATGGCTCAGGTGCAGATGCCGTTGAACCTTAGTTTGGTTCTGGACAAGAGCGGCTCGATGTCGGGCAAAAAGATCCAGAACCTGCGCCAGGCCGCCAAGCTGGTCGTGGACCGGCTCGGCCCGGAGGATACGATCTCGATTGTGGCCTTTTCGGACCGCAAGTACTTGATTGCGGAGAGCCAGCAGGTCGTTAACCAGGAGGACCTAAAGAAGAAGATCGACCGTATCCGGGATGGTGGCGGCACAGCCATCTCGGGCGGTATGGGACAGGGATTGGCCGAGCTTGACAAAGCCCTATCGCCAGATCGGGTCAGCAGGATGCTGTTGCTCACTGACGGTCAGACCTTTGGCGACGAGAAGCAGTGCCTGAAGCTGGGCAAGAAGGCTGGTGAGAGCGGCGTCGTGGTCAATGCCCTGGGGCTGGGTGATGACTGGAACGAGGACCTCTTGGACGAAATTGCCGAAGCCAGCGGGGGCGTTGCCGATTTTATCGACTCGCCCGATAGCATCGTCTCCTTCTTCGAGCAAGCCGTCAAGTCGATGCAGGACACGGTTGTGCAGAACGCGCAGTTGACCCTGCGCCTTGCCAGCGGCGTCACGCCGCGTCAGGTGTGGCAGGTATTGCCCATGATCTCCAATCTGGGCTACCGGCCCCTATCCGACAGGGATGTACAGGTGACTTTGGGCGAGCTGGAAAAGGGCCAGCCCCGAAGCCTTCTGGTGGAACTGCTGATCAGCCCCAGGCCGGCAGGCACGTACCGGGTCGCCCAGGCGGAGATCAGCTACGACGTGCCGGGCCTAAAGCTCGTGGGCGAGAAGGTCAAGACCGACATCATGCTCGATTTCTCCACCGATGCCGTGCGGGCAAAGCAGTACGATGCCGAGGTGATGAATATCGTGGAGAAGGTGACGGCCTTCAAGCTGCAGACCCGGGCCCTGGAAGAGGCCAAGATGGGCAACGTGGCCGGGGCCAGCCAGAAACTCCGGGCAGCTGCCACCCGTCTGCTGGAGATGGGCGAGGACGAGTTGGCCCAGTCGGCGCTGGAGGAGGCCGAGAACCTGGAACAGCGCGGGCAGATGTCCTCCCGAGGTACCAAGAAACTGCGCTACGAGACGCGCAAGCTGACGCAACGACTGAGCCCCTGAAGCAGGGGATAAGAGGAGTACCCGTCCCGGGCTCTCTATGCCCGCCGGACGCAAAGGAGGTATAGAATCATGGCAACTTGTCCCAATTGCGGGAGTACCACTGGCGAAGGCGCCATCTTCTGCGATCAGTGCGGTACGCGGCTTCCCCAGCCCGGGGCAGCTGCCCCGGAGGCAGCACCCGCGCCAGCTGGCGGCAGTGTGATCTGTCCGGGCTGCGGCGCTGGCAATGTGCCTGGCGAGGCGTTCTGTGATTTTTGTGGTACGCCCCTAGAGGCCCCAGCGCCCACAGCAGAGGATGTACCCGATCTCGAGCCTGTCTCCCAGGAAGCTGAGCTCGAAGTGGCTGCAGCGCCTCCGGCGGAAGAGCCCGCCGCACCTGAGGCTGAGGAACTCACCTGTCCGGCGTGCGGTGAGGCGGTGACTGCTGGCGAGGGCTTTTGCGCCAACTGCGGCGCCTCGCTGATGCCCGCCCCGCCAGAGCCGGTCGCGGAAGAGGCACCGCCTGAGCCGGAACCAGTTGCAGAAGAGGCCCTGCCAGGTGAGCCTGAGCCGGCGCCAGAACCCGTCGCTGAAGAGGCGCCGCCAAAGCCCGAACCCGCGCCAGAGCCAGAGCCGGTCCCTGAGGTTGCATCGCCTGAGCCGGAGCCTGCACCTGCGCCGGCCGAGGGGCCAACCTGTCCCGCCTGTGGTTCCGAGGTAGAGGCTGGTGATGCGTTTTGCAGCACCTGTGGCCTTGCGCTTCAGGCTGCCCCTGCAGAGGCCCCACCCGCGGAAGCCCCGCCTGCTCCTGCACCGGCGCCGGCACCGACAGGCCTGCGCCTGGTGATCGTTGATTCAGGCGCGGAGATACCCTTGCCTGCTGGTGAAGAGATTATCGTCGGGCGGGAGGATCCGGTCAGCGGCATCTACCCCGATGTCGATCTGACCCCTCACGGCGGCGAGGAAGGCGGCGTTTCGCGGCAGCACGCCCGGATGGTCCTGGAGGGGGGGAGCTACTTTGTCGAAGACCTGGATTCCACCAACTTTACCTTCGTCAGCAAGCAAAAGCTCACGCCCAAGGTCCGCCAGCAGGTGGATGATGGTGACGAGATCCGCTTTGGCCGTGTCGTGACGATCTTCAGAACCGGGTCCTGAACGACCTCGGTGCGGGCACCAGGGCGCTGGATCGAACCCCCGTAGGGTTCATCTTCCGGTGCCCTGGGTCTGGCATCTCTTTGCCAATATGCTACCCTGTTCGGATCCAGGCTGTGCGCACCTGAACCGGCCGAGCGCTCGTTTCTGCGAAAAGTGCGGACAGCCGCTTCGAGGACAAACCTGGTCGCCCCTTCCGGTGGGATACATGATGCGGGGTGGTGCCTATCGCATCGTGGGCGCCATCGGGCGGGGCGGGATGGGTGCCGTCTACTTGGCTGCCGACACCGGGGCATTTGATCGCAAGTGCGTGGTCAAGGAGCTGCTGGACTACTACGACCCCACCGATCCTGATGAGGCGCGCCAGGCCCAGGAGCGCTTTGAGACCGAGGCCCGTCTCCTGGCTGAACTCAGCCACCCTGGCATCCCGCGCATCTACAGCTACTTTAGCGAAGCAGGTCGTCACTATATCGTCATGGAATATATAGAAGGCGAGACGCTGGAGCGGGCTGTGGACCACGTCGACTCGCTCGGGCATCCGAGCCCGGCTCGCCCGTTGCCTGCGGAGGAGGTCGTGCGTCACGCTGTGCGTGTCTGCCGGGTGCTCGAATACCTGGGAGACCAGCCTACGGCAGTGGTGCACCAGGATATCAAGCCGGCCAATTTGATCGTGGACCGCAACAGCGGCGAGGTGCGGCTGGTGGATTTCGGCACAGCACGCACGCGCACCCGTTGGGCCACGCAGGTTCGCTTGCGTCAAGGGGCCTCGTCGCTATTCGGCACCGAGGGTTATGCTGCCCCCGAGCAGTACCAGGGGCTGTCCGAGCCGCGCTCTGACGTCTACGCACTGGCTTCTACTACCTATCACCTGCTGACGGGAGACGACCCGGCTGATCACCCCTTCCAGTTTCCCGATCTGGCCACGCTGCCCAGTGCGCTGGCCGATGCCCTATCCAGGGCGCTCAGGCTGGAGGTCCAGCGTCGCAGCAGGGCTGCCGAGTTTCGCCATGCGCTGGGAGCGTGGCTCATTCCCGACGACAGGGGACAGCCGTTTGTCTTTCGCAGTGGAGCCGTGGCCCACACTACGGCAGAGATGGCGTCGCTCTGCGATCAGAACTGGGCCACGGCCCGGCGCCATCTGGTGGATGGTGATTTCGACCGCTGGTTTCGAGACCGGAACCGGCATGACCTGGTTGCCAAGGCTCAGTCGTCCAGGTTGGAGGCAGATGCAGACGCCGCGCTGGAGGCATTCCTCCGGCGGCTCGATCCCAGGCTTCCGCCACCCCGCCTTGTTGTAGAACCGCAATCCCTGGACTTTGGGTGGGTGGCCCGATCCAGACACGACGCGGCATCAGGCGATTCCGTATATTGTCAGTTTACTGTGCGCAACAACGGCCGCGGATACGCTCAGGCGCGGTGTACCGCCTCGGTGCCCTGGCTTGTGATCGAGCCAGAGGAGGTGGGCTGCCTGGTTGGCGACGAGGTCGAGGTCGAGGTTCAGATCGATGCGGCGGCCCTGCCGTTACGGCGCGATCACCAGGCCGTCATCAACTGTTCGCCAGCGCGGGGCGCCCGCGTCTCCATACCCGTGACGGTCGAATTGAGCTTGGCGCGAGAGGCTGCATGGCGCACGTGGGCCGGTCTGCGCGTTCTTCTCAAGCTAGCCGGTCACGGCTCTAGGCGTGGGCTCGCGCTCTGGACCCGAGCCTTTGGCAGCCTGGTCCGTTCGCGCAGCGGCCCATGGGTCCTGGTGGCAGAGACGCTGGTTCTGGCAGTGGTCATGGTTGCCCTATGGTCCAACTGGACGGGTCTCCAGCGCGATCTGACTGGGCTGGCTTGGATTTTTATCCAGGCGCTGCCTTTGGCCCTGGTAGCGGTTTACTTGCTGCCGGCGCTGGGTTTTGTTGGTGGGGCGGTGGCCTGGGAGATAGCTCGCGCGCTCCTGTCGCGTGCCAGGGGTAGCAGGGGCGCGGGCAGCTCGAACTAGTCGAGGTTGGTACGTTGAGTGTAGCCTGTCCCAATTGTGGCCGGTTGAACCGGCCTGGTGCCAGATACTGTGCCTCCTGCCAGACACCGCTGAGTGCGGTGGCTGCGCGCTTGCAGCCCGGCCAGCACCTGGATGGCGGTGCGTATCGCATCGTGCGACAGCTGGGCAAGGGCGGCATGGGGGCGGTATGGCTGGTGGCCCAGACCAAGGCCTTTGACCGCCTGGCTGTGCTCAAGGAGGTCGTAGAGTATTACGATCCACTCGACGCCCGCGAGCGGCAGCGGGCCATCGAGCGCTTTGAGGCCGAAGCGCGCACATTGGGAGATCTGAAACATCCTGGCATCCCCGACCTATACGCCTACTTCTCCGAAGGTGGACATAACTATCTGGTCATGGAGTATATCGAGGGGCCTGATCTGCGCAAGTGGTTGACCCGCCTTGACGAGCACACCGGCCAGCTCGTCGCCGCCACTCGCTTGCCCACCGACCAGGTCCTGTATTTCACCATTCAGATCTGCAAGGTGCTGGAATATCTGTCCAGCCGGCAGCCACCGGTGATTCACAACGACATCAAGCCCGGCAATATCATTGTGGACGAGCACAGCGCCCGTGCGGTCCTGGTAGACTTTGGGACTGCCAAGACCCGCTATCTCCGCGCCCGGGGCCAGCCGGACCAGGAAAAGGATAGCCTCTACGGCACCGTCGGCTATGCGGCGCCAGAGCTATACCGGGGCCACTCGGTGCCTCGCTCGGACGTCTACTCCCTGGCTGCCACGGTCTATCATCTGCTCACCGACGACGATCCGCGCGATCACCCTGCCCAATATCCCCAGTTGGATCAGTTACCCGCTCGATTGGCCGTAATCCTGCGGGCAGCCCTGGCAGCCGAGATTGAGGACCGGCCCACCGCTGCCGAGTTCCGGGAGCAGCTAGAGGGCTTTGTCGGCGGGCAGACAGCACGCCTGCGCGCCCTCACCTTCCCCGACGGGGATGCTGCGGACGAGCGGGACGAGCTTCTGTCGCTGGCGATCAAGCACTGGGACTATGCAGCCGGTATTCTGCACGACGGCACCATCGCGCAATGGGTCCGGCATACGCTCCACGATCCGATCGCCGCTCGTGCAGCCGAGGAGGCGGTACAGCGATGGCCCGACAATCCTGATGCCGCGCTCGATGCCTTTATCGGGCAGCTCGATCCCGGGGCACTGCCCCCTGGCAAGATGGAACTGCGCGGGACGAGCATTCGCCTTTCGATGCTGCCGTCCGGGCAGCAGGTCCCGGCGGAAATCGAGCTTGTCAACCGGGGCAAGGGCTACCTTCGCGGCGACACGCTGAGCACGCAGCCTTGGCTCAGGGTGCAATCCGTTTTTGCCTGTCCGCCCGGTCATACCTGCAAGGTGCCTATCACCGTCGACACGACGGGCCTCACCGCGCGCCAGCTACATCTGGGCGCTGTAACCCTGACGCCGGTCGGCGGCGCGCCCGAGGTGGTTCCCGTGCAGGTTACAGTGGCAGCATCCAACAGCGCATCGTCGCCGGGGGCGCCAGCGGTCCCTACCATTGAGGTCAGCCCCAAGCAGGTGAATTTCGGCGTGGTGGACCGGGGGATGCTCAGCACGGCGCGTGTCAGCGTCGCGGTATCCAACGTCAGCCAGGCGATCGCAGAGGTCAGCGTCAAGGGCGCGCCGCGCTGGCTGTTGGTCAAACCGGCGTCCTTTCAACTGGCGCCTGGCGAGAGGCAGGACGTCGAGCTCGTCGGACGTGTAGACAAGGTACAGGGGCGTGGACAGAGGATACAGTTAGTCTTTGCCGTGCGCGGTGGTAGGAACCGGGAAGTGCAGGTTCGCTTGCAGATCAAGCGCAGCGGGCTATTGGGGT
>JASFLR010000074.1:0-8676 GCA_050117995.1 Anaerolineae bacterium | reverse complement strand
CAAGGATTGGGCAGCCATTGGTGGGGGATTGGGCAACTACCTGGTTTATGGGGATTTCCCCATGACGGCCAGCCAGAGCAGCGATCAGCCTGGCGATCTGTTCCTGCCGCGAGGCATGATCCTCAACAAGGATCTGAGTACAGTGCATCCGGTGGACCAGCAGCAGATCGCAGAGTCTGTGACCCGCTCCTGGTACGAGTACAGTGACGATACTGTCGCCAAGCATCCCTGGGATGGGGAGACCAGTCCGAACTACACCGGGCCGCAACCCCCGTACGAGTGGTTGGAGACGGAGCAAAAGTACACCTGGATCAAGGCGCCTCGCTACCAGGACATGCCCATGGAGGTCGGCCCGCTAGCGCGGATGCTGGTTGCTTATGCTTCAGGCCACGAACGGGTTCAACACTGGGTGAACACTGCACTCGGTGCGCTGGACGTCGGAGCAGAAGCCCTCTTCTCGACACTGGGCCGCATCGCAGCCCGTGGCCTGGAGACGGCCGTACTGGCAGAGAAGGTCACCGACTGGGTGGATGAGCTGACGGCCAATATGGGCAGCGGCGACTTGCGTGTGACCAACACTGAAAAGTGGGATCCCGCAACCTGGCCCGAAGAGGCCATGGGTTGGGGTTGGACAGAGGCGCCTCGCGGCGCACTGGGCCATTGGGTGCGCATTAAGAATGGAGCCATCTCCAACTATCAATGCATTGTGCCCAGTACCTGGAACGCCTCGCCTCGCGACGCTGACGGCAATCCCGGCGCGTACGAGGCGGCCCTTGTGGATGGAACGCCAGTGGAGGATCCTGAGCTACCGCTGGAGATCCTGCGCGTAATTCACTCTTTCGACCCCTGCATGGCCTGCGCCGTGCATGTGACCGATCCGGAGCGTAACGAGATCACGCGCATACAGATCGTATAGGGGGGCGACATGAGTGAAGATCTTATGCTTTTCGAGCGTCGCTATGTCTGGCAGCCGGTGGTGCGTTGGTATCACTGGTTCAACGTGCTGTGCATGGGCGTGCTAGCGATCACCGGTTACTACATCGGAGCGCCGTTTGTCAACGTGGAAGGCTTCCCCAACCCCTATGTCACCGGCATCGTGCGCTTTACCCACTATGTGACGGCTACCATCCTGGCTCTGATCCTCATCGTGCGGCTCTATTGGGCCTTTGTGGGGAATCGGTACGCCAAGTGGGATGGGATGCTGCCGCTGCGCAAGGAACGGGCGCGAGATCTGTGGCGGCAATTCAAGTACTACGCCTTCCTGGCCAAGGACCGGCCCTGCTACGTAGGGCACAATCCGATCGCGGGGTTGTCGTACACGGCCCTGTGGGTGCTGACCATCGTTCAAGGGATCCTGGGTCTGGCGCTCAACGCGGAAGTGAACCCGGGCGGGTTCTGGTGGACCTGGTTTGGCTGGCTTTTTGGTGTTTCGGCCAACCAGACACTACGGTTGGTCCATCACTTTCTGATGTGGGTGTTCATCGCCTTCTTCGTGCTCCACCTCTACATGGCCGTTTTGGATGATGTGGAGGAGCGGGATGGGCTTCTGTCGAGCATCGTCAATGGTGTGAAGTGGCCTGTCTGCGATCCCTGCGTAGAGGATGAGATCGCCCGTCGCCAGGCGATGAATGACTGAGACTTTGGTGCTGGGCCTGGGCAACATCCTCCTCCGCGACGAGGGGGTTGGCGTCAGGGTGGTCGAGCGCCTGCTGGAACAATACGACTTTCCGGATGGGGTCCGGGTCATGGACGGCGGAACGCTGGGCCTGGACCTCCTCCCTTTTCTGGAAGACGCGTCGCGCCTGTTGGTTATCGATGCTGTTCAAGCTCGCAAGCCGCCGGGCACACTGGTCCGTCTGGTGGGAGACGAAATTCCGATCTTTCTCGATGCCTCAAAGGTGTCGCCGCACCAGGAAGGCCTACAGGATCTGCTGGCGGTGGCTTTGCTCAAGGGCTACTTCCCTGATGAGGTAGTCTTCTGGGGGGCACAGATCACGTCGTTGGGCGTGGGACTGGAGATGAGCGAGGCTGTGGCAGAGCAAGTGGATGCCCTTGCCGAAAAGGTGCTGGCCGAACTGGCGCAGTGGGGCATCGACGCTCAGAGCAAAGCAGGATAGTCAGGGTTTCCGGGCAGGCTCTTTTGACAAACTGCGCCGCCTGGTCTAGAATAGGCGCAGGAGGAAGCGGTTTATGTGTCTTGCGATTCCGGCCAAGATCCAGTCCATTGACGGCATCGAGGCCAAGGTCGAGATCGGAGAGGTGGGCCGCAGTGTCAGTATCATGCTCACTCCCGAGGCTCGGGTTGGAGACTATGTGTACGTCCATACCGGCTATGCTATAAGCGTCGTCGACGAGGCCGAGGCCCTGGAGAGTCTGAGACTATTGCAGGAATTGGCCGAGACCTATCCTATGGAGGAGCTGTTCTACTCCTCAGGCGACCAACCGCCGGAACCGAGCCAACTCCCAGGTTCCTGATTCGCCAAACACGCTGGACAAGATAGAGATGATAGACCGGGGCAATCCCCCGGTCTTTTTTCTGTACCTGCACCCCAATAGGGCATGGCTGCTGTGTATGTTGATTGGTCCTCTAGGGGAGGCCATGCCGGAGACTGCCAACGCGGACCCGAAGAGATGGGCCATGGAACTTCTTCGGGCCTCTCTGCGTCTAGGAGATAGGGTGAAGAGAGATGTTTGTGACGAGGAGGGCGATCATGTACAGGAAACGAGTGCAAGGCCTGATGGCGATTCTCATCCTACTGGCGCTACTGCTAGGTCCGGCGGCCCCGGCACTGGCCGATGGCATTGTCATCCCGCATCCACCACCGGAGGTGCCGATCGTCGAAGTTCCGTATCTGACCATCAAATACCACCGGGTAACAGTTACCATTGAGGGACAGGTAGCGACGACCCATGTTGACCAGGTTTTTGTCAACGAAGGTAGCTATGAGGTGGAAGGCACCTACATCTTTCCACTCCCGGAGGAGGCAGCTATCAGTGAGTTTGCCATGTGGGTGGATGGCGAGAAGCTGGAAGGACAGGTCCTGGAGCGGGATGAGGCTCGCCAGATCTACGAGGAGATTGTGCGGCGCCGTCGCGATCCGGCCCTGCTCGAGTATGTGGGCCGCGATGCCTTCCAGGCCAGCATCTATCCCGTTCCACCGGGCGGCGAGCGGCGCGTCGAGCTGGAGTACAGCGAGGTGTTGGAGATGGATAACGGCCTCGTGGAGTACGTATACCCACTCAATACGGAAAAGTTCTCGCCCCGCCCCTTGGAAGAGGTAGTTGTCAATGTCTCTGTGCGCAGCAACGAGCCACTGAAGGCCATTTACAGCCCCAGCCACGATGTCGACATCGTCCGAGAGGATGACTACTATGCCGCTGTCGGGTATGAGGAGTATGGTGTCAAGCCCGACCGGGATTTCGTGCTCTATTACACCGTCTCGCCGGAGGAGATTGGCGTCAACTTGCTCAGCTACAAGCCCGACAGCAAGGGAGAGGGATTCTTCTTGCTCCTTGCGGCCCCCAGGGTCGACGTGGATCTGCAGGAGGTCATTGCCAAGGACGTGATCCTGGTGCTCGACGTGTCGGGTTCGATGCGCGGTCAGAAGATCGAGCAGGCCAAGGAGGCGCTGAGCTTTGTGTTGGATAACCTGAACGAGGAGGATCGCTTCAATATCATCGCATTCAGTACCAGCACGCGCTCATATGCCCGCGAGCTGGTGGCGGCCGATGAGGCCTGGGAGGCCAGGGACTTTGTGGCGCGGCTCGAGGCTAATGGTTCCACTGACATCAACCGCGCGTTGCTGGAGGCACTGTCGTTGACTGAAGGCGATCGGCCTGCCATTATCATCTTTCTCACAGATGGCCTGCCCACGATCGGAGAGATGGAGATCGAGCGTATCATCGACAATGTCGGCCAGGCTGCACCGGACAACGCCCGCATCTTTCCCTTTGGTGTAGGCTATGATGTGAATACGACTCTATTGGACACGATCGCGGTGAACCACAGGGGTGTCAGTGGCTACGTACGGCCGGAGGATGCGATTGACGAGAAGGTTTCGGCGTTCTATGCCAAGGTGAGCACGCCGCTGCTCGCTGACATCGAGATCGATTTCGGAGAGATCGACGTCGAGGATATCTATCCTTACCCTCTGCCGGATCTGTTTGCCGGGACGCAACTGGTGGTGGTAGGCCGCTATACCGGTGTTGGCGACACCGAGATCACGCTTGAGGGCGAGGTGAATGGCCGGACACAGACCTTCCGATACGACGACCTGCGTTTTGAGCGCTTGGGCGGCGCTGATTTTATCTCCCGTCTATGGGCCACACGCAAGATCGGCTACCTGCTGCAACAGATACGGCTGAACGGCGAGCAAAAGGAGCTGGTTGACGAGATTGTGGACCTGTCGGTCCGCTATGGGATCATCACGCCCTATACTTCCTTCCTGGTGGAAGAGACCGAGATGGCGCTGAGTGAGGAGGGGCGCGCCCAGATTGTCGAGACCGTGGTTGAGGGAGTAGAGGTCGAGATGGTCGGCGAGGCGGCTGTGGACCGCAGCGTGCAGGAAAAAGCACTGTCGGAGGCCGCAGCGCCCGCGATGGCGCCGATCATGATCCCAGGGATTGCAGGAGGGACGACTGACGAGTGGGGCAATGCCGTCAACCCGGTCAAGTATGCTGGTGACAAGACCTTCATTCTGCACGAGGGTGTATGGACCGATACCGCCTTTGACCCGGGCAAGATGGAGACGGTGCCCGTGAGCTTTGGCAGCGACGACTACTTTGCGCTCATCGCTGCGCGGCCCGAGTGGGGGCGCTACTTTGCAGTTGGTGACCATGTGGTCGTGGTAGTGGAGGACACTGCCTACGAGGTGCGCGAGGGGGATGCGCCCGCGCTCGACCTGCCGGAATCAAGCGGCGATGGCGAGAACCCTTCTGGGGCCCAAGAGCAAGATAGCGCTGACCCGGCCAACATCTTTGAGGCCATCATCGAGGCGATCGTAGAGTTCGTGGAAGGGGTTGTTAGCTTTTTCAGCCAATAAGCGTGACGGTGCAAGCAACCTCCCGCAGACTGGCAGCCAGCCAGTCTGCGGGAGGTTCTTTTGTCGGGGGTAGCTAGAGGCTCATCTTGAGCTGTTCGGCTGCTTTGCGGGTCATGGAAGGCGCGGCAGCCAGCTCATCTATAGAGGCGGCGCGGATGGCATCGATGGAGCCGAAATGCTTCAGTAGGGACGAGCGCCGCTTGGGACCGATGCCCGGAACACCGTCCAACTGGGAGACAATGGTCTGCCGGCCCCGCACCCGGCGGTGGTAGGTGATGGCAAAGCGGTGGGCCTCGTCGCGCACGCGCTGCAGCAGGTATAGGCCCTCAGAAGCGCGGGGAAGGCGCACAGGATCCGAGCGGTTAGCCAGGAAGACTTCCTCCTCCTGTTTGGCCAGCCCGATAGCCGGTATTTGATCTCCCAGGCCGAATTCGTCCAGTACCTCCAGTGCGACGTTGAGCTGGCCCTTGCCCCCATCCACGACCAACAGGTCAGGCAGAAGGTGCCAGGCCGACTCTTTGCCGCCGGGCGCCTTTTGCTCCTCCGGCTTTTCCGTGATACGGCGAAAGCGTCGACGGAGCATCTCGCGCATGCTGGCATAGTCATCCGTACCCTCGACAGTGCGAATTCGGAACCGACGATAGTCACTCTTGCGAGGCACTCCCTTGGCAAAGACGACCATAGCTCCTGTGGTGGCTGAGCCCTGGGTGGTGGAGATGTCGTAGCACTCGATGCGGGTGGGCGGCTCGTCCAGAGCCAGGTGTTCCTGTAACTCGGCGAGCGCTTTGGCCTGCCTTCCTTCATCCACCAGCCACTGGGCGCGAAGATGGGCCAGGGTCTCGGTGGCGTTCTCCGCTGCCATCTTGACCAGGTCGCGCTTGTGACCCCGGCGGGGTACCCTGAGTACTACCTTGTTGCCCCTTCGGCTGCGCAGCCATTTCTGGACAATCAGGGCTTCGTCGATCTCGTGCGCCAGCAGGATCTCGGGAGGGACGTAGGCTGCTTCGTCGTAAAACTGTTTCACAAAAGAGGCCACGACTTCGGTATCGGCCTCCTCGGCAGTGCCGTCCAGGACAAAGTACTCGCGCCCAATGAGCCGCCCGTGGCGGATAAAGAATACCTGGACACAGGCATCGCCGTCGGCGCGCGCAAAGGCGACGACGTCCTGGTCAGCCATGGCTGTGGACACGATCTTTTGCCGTTCGATGACTCGCTGGATGGCGTCGAGCTGATCGCGGTAGATGGCAGCCTGCTCGAAATCCCACTGCTCGGAGGCGGCCTGCATCTTGGCTTCGAGGCCAGCGACGATCTCGTCCGCCTTGCCTTCCAAGAATTGGCAGAAGCGATCGATCATGTCGCGGTATTCTTCCTTGCTTGCGGCACCCACACACGGGCCTAGGCAAAGGCCGATATCCAGATACAGGCAGGCTCGCTCATCCTCGCCCGTGATGGTGCGGTTGCAGGTCAGGTAGGGAAAGATACGGCGGAGGGTGTGGAGTGTCTGCTGCACGGCCCAGGCAGCGGTAAACGGGCCAAAGTATCGGGCGCCATCCTGCTTCATGCGGCGCACGATGAGCACCTTGGGAAAGTCTTCCTGCCAGGTGACCTTGATGTACGGATAGCGCTTGTCATCCTTGAGGCGGACGTTGTACTTGGGTTTGTGACGTTTGATCAGGTTGCTCTCGAGGATGAGGGCTTCCAGTTCGGAGGCAGTTACGATAAAGTCGATGTCGGCGATATTGGCGACGAGGCGCTGGGTCTTGGGGTTGTGGCTGGCTGAGGCGTGGAAGTAGGAGCGGACGCGGGCGCGGAGGCTGACAGCCTTGCCCACATAGAGGACCTTGCCGCTGGCATCTTTCATGAGATAGACGCCAGGCTTGGTGGGCAGAGCGTCGAGTTTTTCCCGTAGCTGCTCGGGCGCTTCGGTCGTCATGAAGCCAATTCTAGCACAGATGGTGCGGGATGCAAGTCGGCGAAGGGGCCCGTTTTGGCTCTTGAGTAGGCCACTTTGAGCCTGAAGCGGTTCTGATCCTTGGCACCAGATGTGTGGCATCCAGCGCAAAGTGACAAAGGGGTTTGCCCTTCGTGCTAGCGTTAGAACTTTGGTACGCCCTTGTCTCGACAGCCTCTCGCGAGCCGCAAATCACTGTGACAACTGTGACACCGTGACATCGTTTTCTGGGTGCTATGTGGGGCGTTTGTAGATTCAACGATGGGAGAGGGCTTCAGGATTCTTCTAGCTGTCCGAATCTAAATGCGGTTGTCCTATGTCCATTGTCCTTGACACCTGCTAGCGCCGTGGTATAATGAACGTGCTGTTCAAAGGGGGGGATCAAAAACTGCAATGGCGATCAAGATCCTTGCTGTCGACGACTCGCAGGAATCAACCTGGCTGCTAAAGCGCGCCCTCACCGAAGAGAGCTACGAGGTCGAAGTTGCCAACAACGGCGTAGACGGCCTTCGCCTTGCCTTCAACTACCGGCCAGATCTGGTTCTGCTGGATGTAATGATGCCGGAGATGGATGGCTGGACTACGCTGGGGAGGCTGCGGGAATTCTCCGATGTCCCGGTGGTCATGCTGACCGCGGTAGGAGGAGAGGAGAGCCTGGTCCACGGACTGGACAGCGGTGCGGACGATTATGTGACCAAGCCGTATAGCATGGAAGAGCTCAAGGCCAGGATCCGCGCTGTCTTGAGGCGCAAGGGAATTTCAGCATCGGACGAGGGCCCTGCACTGCAGTTCGATGATGGCCAGCTGAGCATAGATCCCGCATCCCAGAAGGTAAAGGTCCGCGGCGAGATGGTGGATCTGACGCCTACGGAATACCGACTGCTTCTCTGTCTGGCGTACAACGCCGGGCGGGTGTTGACTGCCGATCAGATCCTGGATAATGTGTGGGGGCCGGGCTACGAGGACAGCACGGCAAACGTCAAACTCTACATCTGGTACCTGCGGCGCAAGATCGAGGTAGATCCTAGCAACCCCCACTACATCCTGACCAAGCGAGGAACGGGCTATTACATGGCTGATGTCTAGGCAGCCGCCTGGCTGTCCGGTGTGATTAGAGGATCCTTTGCGCCAGGGTACCCCCCTGACGATTCCATCGACGATAGCATCTGCTGCGCACCGCCGCATCGGCTGTCTGGCCGATCTTGACACTGGTCAGTTGGCTGATTCGCGTCTGGTTTCGATCTCTAACCGAACCCGAACTCGTTTCAGACCCGATTCTAACCTCTCTCTGCTACAATGGAATTCGCCGGAGAGATGCACTGTGGAGAAACGAATTCTGTTTGTAGTACGCGACAGGGCGGTGCGGGAGCATCTGGCCCAGGCCTTTCGCCGTCGAGGGTTCTGTGTGGTTACGGCATCGGACGGGGTTGCTGGACTCTTTCAGCTTGGGCTGTGCCAGCCGCACCTGATTGTCCTGGACATCCGTGGCTGGGAGGTCTTGCAGCGCGTAAGGAGTCTGTCTAACATCCCGATCATCGTACTCGTTGACGACACGCTAGAAGCCAAGATCCAGAGCCTGGATCAGGGGGCTGATTTTTTTGTCGTTAAGCCGCCCAGTGTGTGCGAGCTTGATGCGAGGGTGCGCGTGCTGTTGCGGCGAGGGCCGGGCATGCAATCCGGCGA
>JASFLR010000073.1:0-8884 GCA_050117995.1 Anaerolineae bacterium | reverse complement strand
TCCTATGTTTGATCGGGAGCCCAAGTCATGCTACAATTGACGCACTCTGACTGAAAGGGGCCGTAGGTGACGCTTGAGAACCATGTCATCTCCTGGTTAGCACGGCAAGACGCCAGAGCGCACCTGGTGGGTGGGTGCGTGCGCGACCAGTTGTTGCGTCGCGTGATCAATGATCTCGATGTGTCTGTGGATGCCAATGGGCTCGCGCTGGCCCGGAGGCTGGCAGATCACTTTGGGGGGGACTACTTCCCGCTCGATATCGACAGAAGCGTTGGCCGCGCGATCTTGCGGCGTCGGGATGGTTTGCGCCTTTACGTGGACATTGCCCGCTTTCGCGGGGATGGCCTCGCGGCAGATCTGGGCGGACGGGATTTTACTATCAATGCCCTGGCAATCGATGTGCAGTCGCCGGAGGTCGTGATCGATCTGCACGGTGGGCTGGCTGATCTGGAGGCTGGCGTGGTGCGTACCGTTTCAGAGGGGGCCATCAGAAGCGATCCTGTGCGAGCACTTCGGGCGGTGCGGCTTGCAGCACAGTTAGGCTTCGAGTTGGCTCCGGATACAACCGATCTCATCCACCGCGATGGCGCAGCAATCGCGGGCGTGGCAGCAGAGCGGGTCTGTGAGGAGTTGAGCAATCTCCTGGCCTTTGCTGTCTCGGCTCCATCTCTGGAGACGCTCGATCGACTGGGGCTGCTAACTGTGATCTTGCCTGAATTGGAGCCCCTCCGTGATTTGGAGCAGCCCTCGCCTCATCACCATCCGGCGCTCCGCCACACTTTGGAGACTGTTCATGCGCTCGAGTTGCTGTTGGGTGCCATTGCATGTGCCTCGTCTGGAGGCAGCGAGTTTGAGGTGCAGCAGGCGAGCCGCGGGCTTTACCTGGGAGGACTCTTGGACCATGCCGCGCAGCTCGATGCGCACGTGACTCGTGTGCTGGCTGGCGAGCGTCCACGACTGGTGACGCTCAAGATGTCGGCGCTGTTGCACGATGTGGCCAAAGCTGCTACGCGCACTGAAGAAGATGGCCGGATCCGTTTCTTGGGCCATGATAAGCACGGCAGCGGGATGGCTAGAGACGCGCTCGAACGCCTGCGATTTAGTAGCGCTGAGGCGCGCCTTGCGGAGACGATTGTGCAGAACCATATGCGGCCGCTATTACTCGCGAGCCAGGAGAGCGTCTCCGCACGCTCGATCTACCGCTTCTTCCGCGACACACAGGATGCGGGCATTGACACGGTGCTTCACTCTCTGGCTGATCATCTGGCAACCTATGCCTTTGAGACCGAGGAGGGTGGTTGGCACAGGTTGGTCAACCTGGCCAAGCAGATGTTGGACTATGACCTGGGACGTCAGGAGAGGCGAGTGACACAAGCGCCACTGGTCAATGGGCGCGACCTGCTTTCTGGTCTCGGATTGCAGCCTGGCCCCCAAGTCGGCATCCTGCTGGAGGCTGTGCGCGAGGCACAGGCTGTGGGGGAGATCCGTACGCGCGACGAGGCAATGGCCCTGGTCAGCAAACTGCTCGAGGCTTGATGCGTGGCCCTCGATTACGCCTTCCGATCAAGTAAGGTCGCAACGAGGCGGCGCAGGTTTGCCTGGGCCGGGCCGTCAAGTCCGGCCTTATCCAGATTCTGCAGCGCAAATTGATGGTAGCTTTGGGCCAGTTCCTCAGCGTATCTGCGGGCGCCAACGGACTCGAGGATTCCGAGTACCGACTTGATGGTCGATTCGTCCAGTGGGGCTTTGCCAGCATAGGCTTCCAATAGCTGGTGGGCAGATTGGCGGTCGTGCGCTTGGTTCAGAGCATAGACCACCGGTAACGTCTTTTTCCTGTCGCGGATATCACTCGCTACGGACTTGCCAGTAACCTTCTCGTCGCCCCAGGCGCCCAGCAGATCGTCCTGGATCTGGAATGCCATTCCCAGGTTCTCGCCAAACTGCCTGCATTCTTCGATCACCTGCGCATCATCTGTGGCGAGGATGGCGCCGACCTGCGTTGCTGCGGCAATGAGGGAAGCTGTCTTGCGGCCGATCATTTGCAGATACTGGTCCAGGTCAACGTCAGTGCGCCCCTCGAAAGCCATGTCAAAGAACTGACCTTCACATAACGCAAGGCAAGCCCGGTCCAGGGCATGCGCGACAGCATGCTGCCGGTTCGGCGGTACTTCACGGTCGCATAGGCGATGCAACGCGAGATGAGCCAGCGCGAATAGCCCGTCTCCCACGTTGATACCCTGGTTCATACCCCAAAGCGTCCAGACCGTTCGGCGCCCGCGTCGCGTCTGGCTTCGATCCTGGATGTCGTCGTGGACCAGAGAGAAGTTGTGGATAAGTTCGATGGCACCGGCTGCTGGCAGTGCTTGGTCTGTATCGCCACCCAGGGCCCGGCTCGACAGAAGACACAGCAGGGGGCGCAGCCGCTTGCCGCTACTTGTCTGCACCCGATTCAGCTCTTCGTCAGCCCATCCCAGGTGATAATGGAGCATGCCATAGTACGTTGCCAGGCCATCGTGCGGAATTCTGGTGATCGCCTGCAGTTCCGCGTCGATGAGGGGGATCAGATCGCCTGTGATGCGCTCGAGGGTCACGAATCTGCTCCTTACTTGGGAGATTGAAGATGTACGGTTTTCAGCACTGGTGCGTTCTTTAGCGAGTTGATCTTGGGTATACCCAGGCAGAACATAGTAGTCCTCAGCACGTCGCCGATCTCTTGAGCCAGCTCGGACACCGCGGCTGGCGAATCGTTCGCTGCCTGCAGAAAGGGACCAGCGATGCCCCCAAGGTCCGCCCCCAGTGCCAGGGCTTTCGCCAGGTCCATACCGTTCCTTAGACCTCCGCTGGCAATGAGGGCAATCTCCGGCAGCGCTGCTCGAACCTCAACGAGCGACTCGGCTGTGGGAAGGCCCCAATCAGCGAACTCTTCGCTCAATCTGCGCAGACGTCTGTTCGGAGCCCGGTGCATCTCGACTTGGCTCCAAGATGTTCCGCCTGCTCCCGCTACGTCAATGGCTGAGACGCCTGCCGCTGCGAGCCGGCGGGCAACGCCGGCAGAAAGCCCCCATCCGACCTCTTTGACGATGACAGGCAGTTCGATCTTCTGACAGATGCGCTCGATGCTATTCAGCACACCGCGCCAGTCAGTATCGCCGTGCACTTGGAGCGCTTCTTGCAGGGGATTCAGGTGTACGATAACCGCATCAGCCTCTGTCAGGTCAATAGCTCGCTGGCATGCGCTGGGACCTGAGTCTCCCTTGATCTGGGCGGCGCCCAGGTTGGCAAACAGCAGGATGTCTGGTGCGAGTCTGCGAATGCGAAAGGTGTCCACCATCTGTGGGGACTCGAGGGCGGCACGAAGCGAACCCAAGCCCATGGCGATGCCCGCTGCCTGGGCACCCTCTGCCAGATGGGAATTGATTCGCTGAGCCTCCGCCGTGCCGCCGGTGATGGACGAGATAAGGAGGGGAAGCTGGAGTCTCTTGCCAAGAAATGTTGTCGTCGTGTCAACTTGCTCGAGGGCGATCTCTGGGAGGGCGTTGTGAATAAAGCGGTAGCGCTCAAGGCCGGTCCGGAGACTGGGAAAGCTTACGTCTTCTTCTAAATTGATGCGCAGGTGCTCGGACTTGCGGCGCTCCAGCATCTCTCCCTCAATGTGTCCTGCGTAACTTTCCGCTGGACAGGGTGTTAGATGACGTGGTGGCATCTTACCAAGGGTAGTACGGAATGTCAAGCAAGTTGACATGCCAGACTATCCCTGGTAGAATACCGTAGCGCGGTAGTTCTATGGAAGCGTGGCAAGCACAATCTCTGGGAGGTGAAAGAAGCATGGATATGTTCGAAAAAGTCAAGGGAATCATCGTCGAACAGCTTGGCGTCGAAGATGAGAAGGTCACGCCTGAGGCGCGATTCCGAGAGGACTTGGAGGCCGATTCCTTGGACCTGGTCGAGCTGATCATGGCCTTTGAGGACGAGTTCGGGGGGGAGATCTCGGACGAAGAGGCTCAGGAATTCAAGACCGTGGGCCAAGTCGTTGAGTATGTGCAGACGAGGATGGACGAGGGCGCGTAGACCGCTTCGAACCGATCGCTGCCAGCAGAGGCGCTGGGGATTGTCGACTGCGACGATCCCCAGCGCCTTTGATCTGGGCGAAAACTGCAGTTCAAGGTGAGGTTCTGATTTTCCGGATGTACTGTGTTCGGCCGATAAGAGAGCCTTCTGAATTAGACTACCAGCATGATCATTGATCCGACTGCACAGCCACCCCAGGGCATAAGTTCTGTGATCCTGGCCGGTGGCGATAGTCGGCGCCTGGGCGTCGACAAGGCGCTTCTGGAGCTGGATGGGCAGACCCTCCTCTCGCGCGTTGTGCAAAAGCTCGCTCCGCTCAGCGACGATCTCATTATTGTAACCAACAATCCAGAGGATTATGAGCACCTGGCACCCGGGGTCCGGTTTGTGCCCGATGAACGCCCGGGCGAAGGTGCACTGATGGGGATCTACTCGGGGCTCAAGGCATCAACGTACCCCTCGGCGCTAACCGTCGCGTGTGATATGCCGTTTCTGAACATGTCGCTTCTGAGGTTTATGGTGGACAACATCGCAGGACACGATGCAGTCGTGCCCCGGCTAGAGGGTGGCTTGTTGGAGCCTCTCCACGCTGTCTATGGGAAGCAATGCTTGCCCTTCATGGCCTCGGTACTGGCGCAGGGGCTGAGACGGATCGCTGTCTTCCTCGACCAGGTGGATGTGTTCTACGTGGAGCAGGCCACCATCGATAGGCTGGATCCTCTCGGCCTATCCTTCGTGAATATCAACACCGCAGCCGACTGGCAGCGTGCGCAGCAGCTGCTCGATCGACCGCCAAGCAAGTAGCTGCATTCCTAGTACTCGTACTGGCTTCCACCAATGAACTCGCGCAAGTGGGAGTCATCAGGGATCAAACGCTCGGCCTCTTCTTCAATCGGTGCCACAGCTTGCAGAAGCCTATGAAGTCGCTGGGCCCGGGTGTAAGCGTCTACGCGTAACGCGTCTCCTTCATAGTCCTTGGCCCATTGCGCAAAATCGTCCAGTAGGCGCCGTCGCATGACCGGAAGTTCGTATGACACAGCCCCATTGATGATGTAATCAGTCGTGTTGGCGTAGGGAATGATGTTGCGCATCTCGCTGCTGCGTACATAATGCCAGTGCTCCAGCGTCCTGCGGGGATCGTAGGCGCGATAACTGGCATCGCGCACCATGCGACGCATCAGTCGCAGGTCTGTCCAGCGGATCATGCGCCCTTCTGGATCTTCCATCTGTAGGAGCGTCTCGATATAGAGCCGGAACTTGTGATCGCTGTCCACATCCTCCGTCATGGTGGGGTAGAGGCCGTGGAGACTGTCGATCAGGATGATATCACTCGGTCCAAGTTGCATGGGGGTGGCATTGTCACGGCGCTTCCCGGTCTTGAAGTCGTACAAAGGGATCAGGACTTCTTCGCCTCTTATGAGCCGGACCAGGTGCTGATTGATCAGTTCAAGGTCCAGTGCCTGTGGTGTTTCGAAGTCATAGTCTCCGAACTCGTCTTTGGGATGGAGCTCAAGATCGAAAAAGTAGTTGTCGACGTTCAGCGCCACCAGGCTCAGGCCGATCCTCGACAGGCGTTCGCCTAGCTTGATCGTCGTCGTCGTCTTGCCGGAAGAAGAGGGCCCGGCAATAATGACCAGCCTGATGGACCCCTTGCGATCTGCGATGAGCTGGGCTGCTGTGTCGATATCCTCTTCATAAGCTCGCTCGCACTCGTGTATGATGTTGCCAAACTCGCCATGCTGGACCCGTGCGTTTAGCCTGCTGACCGAGTGCAAGTCATGTTCGATGGACCAGCGGAGCACCTCATAGATCTTGCGCCATGGGATATTGCCTGTTTCCCGATACCCGCGGCCTGCCTTCTCCCTGCGGCGCCTGGCACGGTCCTCTCGATAGAGGATATAGGCCTTGGCCACGCGGGCGTGACCGTTTTCAATGAGCACCTTCTCAACAATGTCTTGTATCTCTTCGACAGTTGGGTATTGCCCAGGACGAGCCTTCTCTTCCAGTATGTCGATCACCTGTCTGGTCAAAGCCTCGGAAGTGGCCCGATCGCGTCCTCCAACGGCAACCGCCGCCCTGTAGATAGCATTAGTGATGCGCTGTGGATTGAATGGGACGATGGCCCCGGTCCGCTTGATCACGTGTGTGAGCTTTGTCGACATCAATGTCTCCTTCTAGCCAAAGACCCAAGAGACTGTGAGGTTAGAATGTAATAGGGGAGCGGAATGTTATCCACTCCCCTTGATGGTGGAGATGGCGGGAGTCGAACCCGCGTCCAGAAGATTCGAACAGGAACATACTACAAGCTTAGTTGACCTTCTAGTTCTCACCTTCGGAGCCGCCGGCCAACAGGCTGCCACTCAGGCCAGCCGATACAGGACACTTGGGTGTCCTGCCTGTGGTCCCGCCGATCGGCGTACGCGGGACGGCACCCCCGGTTTGCTGTCGCCCACCGTTCTTTACCCCCGGGGGAGGGAAAGGGCGGACGTGACCGTCAAGCGGTCAAGCTATTTCGCTACCGCTTACGCGGCGAGCGCCATAGCGGGTTGAGTGCTCTGTTTGGCACTTTTGGTTTTGCCCAGTTTTAACGCGGTCCAGGCGCCTCGGCTTGCAGTCCCAGCCCAGCCTCCCCTGTCGAAGCCATTTCATCCCCAAGCTGGTTAACTGTGATACATTATACCACATTTACTCCCGAAACTCAAATGTGGACCTGTGCCTGACATCGGGCAAATCGAACCGTTGACAGCTACGGGAAACTGTGTTAGGATTATCCACAGGTCGAGCTAGCAATCTGGCTGAGCAAACGACAGAGGAGAAGATGATGAATCCCGTCGTTAGAAAGATGATCGGCAACTTTCTGATCGAGTTGGTCATCTATGCAGCTTTGGTTGTAGCCTACTTCTTCGTAGTTCTTCGGCTGTTGGGAGAGCCGCTAAACGATCTCTTCTCAAGCAACTTGACGCTGTATGCTTTCCTGGCCCTCGCACTCATCGTGGCGCAGGCTGTTCTACTGGAAGCAGTCACGTCCTTTATCATGGGCCTCTTGGGCTTGGATCAGTTGGAGTAGCTGGAGAGGCTCATGTACTTCCCCATAACCGATGTAACGGTGAATCCCTTATTCTTGGCAGGTGTGGGTTTTCTGGTGGGACTGCTGGGCGGGTTCTTTGGTGTCGGTGGGGGTTTCCTTGCTGGCCCCATGATGTTTCTTATTGGCGTGCCCATGAACTTTGTCGTGGGTACCGATCTTGCGCACATGACCGGCAAGTCGATAGTGGCTGCCCGCCGGCATCGCGTCCTCGGACATGTGGACATCCGCCTTGGCCTGTTGATGGTCTTGGGAACTGTACCCGGCATCGAGATCGGCGCGCGCATAATCGAGGGTCTCGAGTCTACAGGCAACATCGACACGGTTATTGGCATCGCTTACGTTGTGATCCTGTTGGCCATCGGCACCTTTACGGCCTGGGAAAGCTTACGCGCGCTGCAGTTGGTGCGCACAGAACGGATGGATGCCCATGAAGCAATAGCCTTCGAGGGAGTTGCACGGCAGGTCCGGCGCTTCCGGCTGCCACCAATCATATCACTCCCCGCCTCGGGCATTGAGGCGATTTCCCTATGGGTTGTTATTGGCGTGAGTTTCCTGACGGGACTGCTTGCTGGCGTTCTGGGTGTGGGTGGAGGCTTCATACGCATGCCCTTGATGATCTATCTGCTCGGCGTGCCTACCCACGTGGCTGTGGGAACCGATCTCTTTGAGGTCGTGATATCGGCCGGGTTCGGCACGGTAACTCATGGTCTCAAGGGCAATGTGGATGTATTGATGGCCTTGGTGATGGGAACCGGAGCAGCCATAGGCGCGCAGATAGGGGCGGTTTCCACTAGGTTCTTTGCCGGTCCTCGCATCCGTCTCTTCTTCTCAGTGCTACCATTTACGGGTGCGACCCTGGTGATTTTGAGGCTGCTTGGCGTCTTGGGCGGGCACTAGGCGCCTATTCCGAGTATGTCTGTGAGGAATGCCATATGCACATGCTGATCTGCACCATTGGCTCAAAACAGCGCAAGTCTACGCTGCAATTTGCACAGGAAGTGGCCAGGGCGCTCTCTGCCGAGGTCACATTGCTGGGCATAGGCCGGCGACAGGCGAGTACTGAGCCGCTTCAACAGCTACTGGACAAGGCCGCAGCTGAGCTGGCGGAAGCCGGTCTCACTGTGCAAGTCAGAGTGGAGGCAGGTAATCCAGAAGACATCGTCATAGCCGAGATGGCGGCAGCTACCTACGATCTGGTCGCCCTGGGCGCTCTTGGCAAGCAGCGGTCCCAGCACCGCTTCCTGAGCTCCGTCGCCGTGCGGATAGTCGAGCATGCCACTTCATCCGTGCTCATTGTGAAAGGTAGCCGTCCCAGTCTCTCACGCGTGTTGATATGTGCCTCCGGCACCGAGCAAGGCCATCTACCCGTGTGGGCAGGTGCGGCACTGGCTTGTGGGGCGGAGGCGCAGGCGACGGTGCTTCACGTCGTGGATGCGCTGCCATCCATGTACACCGGGCTTGAACAGATGGAGGAAACGCTGGCAGAGCTGCTACAGTCCGATACTGAGAAATCCAGGCAACTGAAATGGGCAGCGCAGGTCGTCAAGGCCGAATGTGACATCTCCGAGTTAAAGTTGCGCCGCGGCATCGTAGCCGACGAGGTCTTGCGCGAGGGCATGTTTGGGGACTACGATCTGATAGTCCTCGGCTCTTCAAGATCTTCTGGCGGAATTGTGCGCGTGTTGCTGGGGGATCTCACGCGCGAGATCGTCACCCGTGCTTCACGGC
>JASFLR010000072.1:0-8911 GCA_050117995.1 Anaerolineae bacterium | reverse complement strand
ACCTAAGTAAAACATAATGGGCGAGTAGTATGATGGAGCACAACCCCCGTAGTTGATTATTGGGCATGTGACTGCCCAGGCTACGGGGTTTTGCATGTCTGCACCTTTGGCAATCCAATTACGTACCACTCAGCCTCTGGGATTCAAGCTCCCGAGAGCCTCTGCCTTTCGTGAGCAGCGCAGCCTGTACATATAGACGAGTCCTGCTTAACTGGCTCGTCGTTGCATCCGCAACAGATGGAGGTGATGCCTATCGAGCAGCGATCAACACGCACCGCAACCCGGTTTCCCAGGCACGGTGACTCTTCCTCACTACTGCTTCTTAGAACCTTGCTTGTGTCTGTAGTGCCATTCCACAGAATATAGGAGAATAGAATGAAACGGACTCTGCTTGCCTCACTGCTCGTGCTTGTACTTGGTTTCTCTGTCATGCCGGGGGTAACTGGCGCCACATCCGACGACGTGAGCACCTACATCATTGCGTTCCACGAAGATCAAGATCCCGAGGCCGCCGCCCATGGTCTGCAATGGCAATACGGAGTTGAATTGGGGGGCATCTTTAGATATGCCCTGAAGGGGGCCGTCATCCATGCCACTGCCGGGCAGGTGACGGCGATTGAGAAGGACAGCAGGGTGCGCCTGATCGAGCCCAGCCAGGTCTACTCGATCAACGAACAGACCATCCCCACCGGCATTCAGCGAATCTTCGCCGACCAGAATCTTGCATTGGACATAGATACACTTGATGATTCCCGGGTTGATGCTGACGTGGCGGTAATTGATACGGGCATCGACCTTGACCATCCTGATCTGAACCTGGTGATGGCCATCGACTGCACCTGGAGCGGGCCGAAAATGGGCACCTGCGCCGGCACCCGCGACGACGGTCACGGGCATGGCACCCACGTCGCCGGCACGATTGGGGGATTGGACAATAACTATGGCGTGGTCGGCGTAGCGCCGGGCGTGCGGCTGTGGGCGGTCAAGGTGCTGACTAACTATGGCACCGGTACCACCGAGCAGGTGATCGCCGGCGTCGATTGGGTAGCGGAGCACGCTGAACAGATCGAGGTAGCCAACATGAGCCTCGGCGGCACTGGCGAGAGCACTGCCATGGATCTTGCTATCGCCGGTGCGGTGGCAGAGGGCGTCACCTTTGTCCTGGCGGCGGGGAACCGGGGCATGGACGTCGATAACTATCATCCAGCCGGTCAAGAGGATGCCATCACGGTCTCTGCCCTGGCAGATGCCAACGGCGAGCCCGGTGGTGGGGGAACTTTCGTCTGCGGGTACGAGTATGAGGTAGATGACACCCTGGCTGATTTCAGCAATTATGGCGACGGCGTGGACATTGCCGCGCCCGGGGTCTGCATCTATTCCACCTACCTGGACGGCCGCTACGCGACGATGAGCGGAACCAGCATGGCCGCTCCCCACGTGTCGGGCGCGGCTGCGGTCCTGGCTTCTACGGGCAAGTACACTCCCGCTGAGATCAAGTCGATATTGGTGGAAGAGGGGAACCTGGGCTATGAGCCAGAAGAAGACATGCTTGATGGCATCAAGGAACGGCTGCTGGATCTCAGCAACATGACGGTCTTTGACCCCAAGATGGTTTCCAGTGAGCCGCCGCTACACCTTGAGGCAGAAGGATATACTAGCAGCGGTCAACAGTATACGGACTTGACATGGACCGATACAGGCCTGGAAACGCAGATCTACCGAGATGGTTCATGGGTTGACTCGGCAGCGGCTGGCGAGATTACATACACGGACCGGACCGGAGAGAAGGGCGCTGGCATGCACTTTTACTGGGTCTGCCAGACTGGTAGCCAAACTATCTGTTCCAATGTGGTGATGGTAGACACCTACTGAGTCCGTCCGGGGCGAGCCGTCCGTTGACAGGGGCAATGAATATACCAAAGCCAGCGGCGGCAAACAGGTGCGAAAAGGGAAGCCCAGACATCTGAGAATGACAACGGGGCGTGTCTGCTCAGGCGCGCCCCGTTGCGCTGCTGAGATGTTGTTGCCATAGCGTTCAGGATCCGGAGTTCCCCAACGCCGCTGCCCGGTAGACCAGCACGCTCAGCGCGTGCCCCTCGCGCTGCAAGCGGCCCTCGATCCACAACAGCGGCGAGTTGCGCAGGGGGGCCCGGTACCGTTCGTAGACGTCGGGGCGCACGATCAGGTTGATCAGTCCCTCTTCGTCCTCGAGGGTGATGAAAAGGTGCCCCTTGGCGGTCGGCGGGCGCTGGCGCACGACGGCCCAGCCCGCCACACGCACCCGCTCTCCGTCTCGCCGCGACGGCAACTCGCCGCTGCTGAGCACCCGCTGCGCCCGCAATGCCTCCCGGTAGAGGCTCATCACCTGATCGCCGGGCGCCAGGCCCAGGAGCTCGTATTCCCAAGCCATCCGTTCCGCCTGGCCCAGTGCAGGCAGCGAGGCAGGCACCACCGGTACCTCGATCTCCAGCCCTTCCTCCTGGTACGCCAACCCGCCGAGCGCCCATAATAGGCCGCGCCGCGCCTTTCCCAGGCCATCCATCGCCCCTGACCGGATCAGGTGCTCCACCAACGACCGGGGCAGGCGCGCGCGCCTGCAAAAGTCCGCCAGGTCCCTGTACAGCCTGCCTGCCCGCCGCTCGACAATGCGCTCCTGCCAGACCTCTCCCAGACCATGGATGTAGCGCAGGCCCAGGCGCAGGCCTGCGCCTGGGGGCAGGTCTGTGCTCTGTTCCAAGGTACAATCGGGCTGGCTCAGGTTCACGTTAGGTCTCAGGACCGGGACGCCGTGGCGCCGGGCATCGCCCGCGATCACCTCGGGCGGGTAGAAACCCATCGGCTGGTGGTTGAGCAGGGCACAATAGTATTCGGCCGGGTAGTGGACCTTGAGGTAGAGGGTCTGGTAAGCTAGCAGCGCAAAGGCGGCGGCGTGGGACTTGCAGAAGCCAAATCCGGCAAACCCCGCCAACTGCTGCCAGATCTCCCTGGAAACCGCGTCCTCCAGACCGTTGGCCCGCGCCCCTCTCAGAAAGCGCTCGCGCAGCGCCACCATCGACTGCTGGGACCGGCTGCGGCTCATGGCCCGGCGCAGTCGATCGGCTTCGGCTGGGGTGAATCCGGCGACCGACATGGCTACTCGCAGCACCTGTTCCTGGAAAACAATGACGCCCAGTGTTTCATCCAGCGCTTCGGCCAGTGAGGGATGGGCATAGCTTACTGGCTCCAAGCCCTGGCGGCGTCGCAGGTAAGGATGGACCATGCCCCCCTGGATGGGGCCGGGGCGGATGAGGGCCACGCCAACCACAATATCCTCAAATCGCTCGGGCTGGAGCTTGGGCAGCATCTGCGCCTGGGCACGGCTCTCGACCTGGAAGCAACCAACTGTGTCGGCCCGCTGCAACAGATCGTAGACATCAGGGTCATCCAACGGCAGATCGGCCGGCTCGAACTCGATCCCCCGTTGCTCCCGGATGTGGCTCACGGCCTCCTCGACCACGCCCAACGTGCGCAGCGAAAGAAGGTCGATCTTGATCAACCCGGCATCCTCGACGCTGTCCTTGTCCCACTGCACCACGACGCGGCCTGGCATCGTCGCCCGCTCCAGTGGCACGACCTCGACGAGGGGCGCGGCGGTGATGATCATGCCTCCCACGTGGATCGAGAGATGGCGCGGGACGCCGTCCATCTGCCCCAGGAGATCGGACAGCACTTGCCAGGGCAGGGGTACAAGCTCCTCGCCCTGTGAGCCCAGATCTGGCGTTTCCTCCGGCGCGGCTGTAGCAAGGATGTCATTGCGAGGGCACGTAGCGCTCGCGACAACCTCCGATGTGGCAAAGGGGGATTGCTTCGGCCCAAGTGATGGGCCTCGCAATGACACTGACCGGGACGCCAAGTGGCTAGGCAACAAATCTGCTTCCTCTGGCGCGGCACTAGAAGCTGCAAGGAGAGATTCCGCAGCCTCTACCGTAGATCGTGTGTCGAGGGCTTTGGCGGCACGGTCGATCACGTCGGGCGGGAAGACGAGGGCCTTGGCAGCGTCCCGCAGCGCAGAGCGGGCGCGGTAGGTGACCACGTTGCAGACCATGCCCACGTGCTCCTCGCCGTAGCGGTCGTAGACATACTGGATCACCTCCTCCCGGCGATCGGCAGCGAAATCGACGTCGATGTCGGGCATAGTACCTGCGGCGCGCCCCCCCTCGCTCAGAAAACGCTCGAAGAGGAGGTTGTGGCGCAGCGGGTCCACCTGGGTGATGCCCAGCAAATAGGCCGCAAGCGAGTTGGCAGCCGAGCCCCGCCCCTGGCAGCGGATGCCCTGCTCGCGGGCAAAGCGGATGATATCCCACACGACCAGAAAATAGCCAGCCAACCCCAGCCGCTCGATGACGCCGAGCTCGTGGTCCAGTTGCGTCCGGGCCTGGTGTGTGCCGGGGTTGAACCTGCGCGCCAGCCCCTCCCGGCACAGATGGTGCAGGTAGCTCTCCGCAGTGTGCCCTCCCGGCACGGGAAAGGCAGGCAGGCGCTGCGCGGAAAAGTCGAGGCAGACATCGCACTGCTCAGCGATGCGCAGGGTATTGCGCAACGCCTCGGGCCAGTCCTCAAAGAGGACAGACATTTGCGCGGCGGACTTGATATACTGCTCCGAGTTGGGATGCAGCAACCCCGCCCCCAACGCTTCAGGCAGGGTAGCACGATGGCGGATGCTGGTCAGGAGGTCGTGCAAACGCTGGCCCGATCGCTCGGCATAGTGGACGTTATTTGTTGCCACCAGGCCGGTGTCCAGTTCGCGGGCCAGGGAAGCCAGCGCCGGTACCAGCTCAACATCAGCCGGCAGGGATTGGAACTGTGCCTCGATCCAGAAACGGTCAGGGCCAAAGATATCGCGCAATGGAGCCGCGACCTCACGCGCCTCTTTGCCATCTTTGGCCATCAATGCGGTGGGGATCGCGCCCTGGCGACAGCCAGAGAGACAGATCAATCCCCCCGCGTGTTCCGCTAACGCCTCCAGCGTCAAGCGGGGCTGGCCCTTCTGCCCGGCAAGTTGCCCGGTGCTGAGGATCCGGCAGAGATTGGCGTATCCACATCCGGTCCCTGCTAGCAACGTCAGGTGGCTGGGGCGAGTGCCATCCAGTGTAACCTCGGCGCCGACGATCGCCTTGAGGCTCCGGTGCCGGGCCGCCTGCCAGAAGCGGACTGCACCATACAGGCCATCGTGGTCGGTGAGCGCCAGTGCCGGGTAACCCAGCGCCGCCGCTCGATCTACCAGCGCCTCCGGCGAGGAAGCGCCGTCCAGGAGGGAAAAGTAGCTGTGGCAATGCAGTTCGACATACTCGACGGTACTCGTCATTTCGAACGACCAGCGGGATTGAGAAATCTACCCCGCCTGAAAATCGCTTCCCTTCTGCCCGGCGCGGGCCGTAGCCCGGTACGAGCTTGGGGTCTGCTAATCATAAACCCGGGCCAGGAACCAGCCACCGGCGATCAAGTCCCGGTAGAGGAGGCAGAGGAGACCTGTGCCAGTCTCTACCTTGAGATATTCCCGCCAGACTACGCCTTCCGGCTGCCACCATCGAGTGTGCACCCGCCAGCGGTTGCAGACTCGAATATTGTGGCGCCCTCCCTGCCAAAAGAATCCGTCCGGCGTGCATTCCTCACCCCAGACGTCCACTGCCTCCCCTTCAGGCCACAGGCGTGTCACGCTTTCTCCCCCTCCCGCCAGCCGACCCGCCACTCTGCGAGTGGAGCGCCAGGCTGGGCCATCACTGCCTGTCGCAGGCGACCAGCCTTGAAAGATGGGCCGAAACGCGCTGCCAGATAGCGCTCCACCTCCTGTAGCCTGGTGGTATGTTCATCCTCGAGGGGAAAGAGCGTCAGTTGTTCGGCAACCACATCCTGGATCTGTGCCAGAGACACCGCCAGCGCTGTGGCTGCTGTCTGCCAGTTCATCCCTGCCAGTAGTTGGTCCATGGCCCGCACGACCCGCTCCTCGTCCGCCACAGGGAAAAGAAAAGCGCGCGCGCGCTCCTGAGCGCTGCCATCCTCGAAACGCACTGTCAGGCACACCTGCCCGCAGGCCTGCAAATTCCCACGCAGCTCGGCCAGCAACGGCGAGACTAGATGTCGCAAGGCTGCCACCAGCCGGGCCCGCTCGACCAGCGGCGTCTCAAACTCGACCTCGGCAGCCAGGTGGGGCGCCTGCCAGCGGGGGACAATTGGCCGGTCGTCCTCTCCCCGCGCGCAGCGGTGAGCCAACATCCCGGCCCGACCGAACTGCTGCCACACGGCTGCCCCGGGCAGCGCAGCGTATTGCCCCAGGGAGCGCAACCCCAGAAAGCAAAGCCTCTGCAAAGTCTCCCCTGCCAAAGGCAGCAGCGATACTGGTAGGGGTTTGAGGAATCCCTGTTCCCGGGCGGCATCCACGGCCCGCAGACGACCGGGCGGCGTCCGGCGGGCCGCAGCCTGGGCGGTGAACTTGCTGCTGTCCCAACCCAGCGCCGGTTGGAGCGCCTCGCCCAGCTCCTGACGCACCGCGCGCCCCACCTCGCCGCAGATCGTCACAGCGTCAGCATGCCCCCGCACCAACTCGTCCAGATCGACGTACGCTGCTCCCCACCCGTGGGGCTCCACCCTGGAACTGGCCGCCTCCAGCAACTGGAAAAGTGCCTCCTGCTCTGCCCGGCAGCGGGCCAGGTCCGCATCCAACAGGTGCGCCTCAGGGCAATGGATCTGGGCCATTCGAGCCGTCATGCCCGTGGCAACCCCACAGGCAGCTGCTTCAGCCGATACGCCAAAGACCCGCTCCTCCGGCCCGACGAGGACCAGCGGCCCGCTCATCAACTCCGGATAATGCCGCCGTGCCAGGGCGGCGGCAAAATGCGGGATGGTACAGTAAAGTACCGACACCTTCGAAAAACCCCCTTTGCCTACAAACCATCACCACGCACTGTGCCATTGAACTCGATCTTTAGCAGCACCGTGCGCCCGACTGGACCCAGCCGGTTTTTCTGAATTCCCACCCGCGCCTCGTAGCCGCGGATATCTTTGTGGCTGTGAATCCACCGCTCGCGGACGACCAGCAACCGCACGGCAGCATGGTGGGCCAGAGCCGACAGTGCCGGCCCATCTCCAGCTGGTGGGTTGCCGGCAGGAGATTCGTGTAGCACGAGCAGGATGGTGCCAGAGCGGGACAATGCCAGCGGGAGGCGGTTGAGGGTAGCTGCCAGGAGATGGGCGGCCTCGCCATCAGTCCACAAAAAGTCCAGCGCATCAAAAACAAGGGCGGCAAGGCCACCGCTATGGACCAGCGCCTCGGTCATGGTCAGGGCTTCCCGCAGATCGTGGGACGTGCCAACCAGCAGTCGGGAGAGGTCCAGGCCACAGCGGTGGGCATAATCGGGATCGAAGTAGAGAGCTTGATCCACGTAGGCCACCTGACCGCCGGCTGCCTGCGCCCGGGCCAGGAACTTGAGCGCCAGCGTCGTCTTGCCCGAGGTGGCCGGTCCCACCAGCTCGCATATCTTGCCTTTGGGCAGGCCGCCAGTCCCCAGGGCATTGTCGAGGTCCGGGAAACCTGTGGAGATGTGGGGCACGCGAGTAGCAGATGCCGGTTTGCCTTTGACCAGAGCTCGCGGGCCGTAGCGGCGGTGGATGGTCGCTACGGCCATATCCAGTTGACGCCATCGCTTGCGTCTCTTGGCCACTTCACTCTCCTGAACAGACTGCGGATCCACGCACGGGCAGGGTTATATGAGGACATTATACAGAACATTTGTTCGATTGTCAATTCTGACAGGATTTGCGCGCGAGGGTGGGCTATGGTATAGTGGCCTCGTTGCCAAGCACGATTGTAAGAAGCACGAGCAGTGTAAAGAAGGCCATGGAGGAATAAGTAACGAATGCTCTATCGCGAACGGGCCAGCGTGGTAGCCACGCTGGTAGTGCTGGGCTTGATCCTGGCAGCTTTTCTGCAATTTCCAACCTGGTCGACCGATCTGACGGTGCTCGGTTCGCCACTGAGGGTCAGTATCTCGCAGACGGCGCTGATGGCGACATTGCTGTTGGGCATCACCTGCGCGGGCACCGATTCGATCGTGCGCTCGCATCCAGCGGCGCGGCGGATCGAGGCACGCTACAGCTTTGTGACCTGGACCCTACCGGGGCTGACGGTGCTGCTGGCGACGGTGCTGCTGCCGCAATTGCCAACCCAGCTCTACCAATTGGCGGGACTGGTGGCGACAGGCCTGATCCTAATCCTGGTGATCAGCGCCGAATACTTTACGGTGGATCCGACGGGCGAGCGCTACCTTGCTGCACGGTTGAGTCTGAATGCCTGGGCCTACCTGGTGGCGATGGCGGTCTTTATCCTGATCTATTCAGCCAAGGCACGCAGCTTGCTCTCGGCAACAGGCGTCACGGTAGCCAGCACGCTGCTAGCGCTCGAGTTCCTGCGAAGCGCAGGGCGGGGTTTTGGACGCACTGCCCTTTATGCAGGGATCGCAGGCCTGTGCACGGGCGAGATCATCTGGGCCATGAACTACTGGCGCATATCAGGGATTACGGGCGGCTTGATCCTGCTGCTCGGCTTTTACGTATTCACGGGGCTGGCAAACCAGCAGCTTCAAGGCCGGATGACACGACGGGTGCTGTTCGAGTATGCAATCGTGGCGCTGGTCGGGCTGGCAGTGCTGCTGCAGTTCGGCCCGTAGCCAAATGTAAGCTTGACCACACAAGGTCGCCGATTTGACAACTTTCCCAGGTTAGGGTAGAATCGCGGCAATAAATTCTGAGAAGGAGGCAAATGGATGAGCTACGACAAGCAGATGTTCCGCAACAATCCCGTTGGTACCGCTGCTGTTTTCCGTTGTCGTAGTGCGCCCAGACGCCATTAGTTATTGTTAACTAAGGCCGTGGGGCA
>JASFLR010000071.1:0-8946 GCA_050117995.1 Anaerolineae bacterium | reverse complement strand
CGAGCAGGATCACTTCGTGCTTGGGCGGTGCGGCCTGGATGAGGACTGCCTGCAGCACTTCTCTGATGTACCGGCATCCGTTCTTGGTCAGGATGATGATTGAGGCCTCAGGCTCCAAGGTTCAGCGTCCCCTCTCATTCCCGGCCCAGTGCGATGTTAATGGCTCGCAGCAAGCGCATGACCCGGCCCTGCTGGATCTCGTCTAGGTGGGCTTCCAGTTCAGCGATCCGTTGCTGCATCTGTCTTCGCTCTTGCCATGCCTCCCCGTCCCTCCTGATGGCGCGCAGGGCGTCGGGCGCGAAGGCGACATGCTCCAAGAAGCGGGCGATAGGCAAAACAGCTCGGGACCAGGCGAATTCCTCCCGAAGCCCCGGCGCTTGCTCCACCACCTGGTGACGCAAGCCATCGTCTGCAAGCATCTCCAGAATCGTCGTTGCCAAGGTATTCGGGTCATTGGGCGGCACCGCCCTCGCCAGCTTGCGCTGGGCGAGCATTTCAGACAAGGGGTCTCCCGAGGTTGATAGTACGGGCAGTCCTGCCCAGAGGCAGTCCAATATCCGCGCACGGGAGGCGAAGCGGCTTTCTAAAGTGGCAAGGTGGATGCTCACGCCCAGATCCGCCTCGAGGAGGTAGTCGGCGCGCTCGTCATAGGGAATCCAATCGCCAAAGAAGACATGAGAGTCCAGCAGGCCCAAGGCGCGGCAACGCTCGACTACTTGGCTGTAAATGGGCATCTCGGGCACGGTGTCGGTATCGAAATGCCTACCTGCTGCGAAATAGAGCTTGACGTCGTCGCGACTGTCAAGTACCAGCATCAGCGCGTCGAGGAGCGTGAAGGGATCGAGCCACTGCCACAAACCCCCGTTCCAGAAGAGCAGTTTGTCATCCGGTCCGATGCCAGGGTAGATGCCTTTCAGCACGCGGCGGTGTTTCTTGGGTGGCTCAGGCGGCATGCCGAACGGGACCACGTCGATGAGCGCTCGTAGTGTGGGATCCTGTGCGTAGGTGTGGGTGTTGACGCGCTGGTTGGCGAGGAGGGCTCCCAGCCAGAAGTCGCGTTGTCGCTCTGAGGCACATATGTAGAAATCCCCGACACGCGCCTGGAGCGCGAGGGAGACCTCACTTTCCCTGTCCAACCTGCCATGGTGTTGCTCCTCCACGGAGCCAGACTGGGCAAGTTTCTCCAGTTCAAAGGGATCGTATAGATCAACGATAGTCGGCTTGCCCAAGTCCTGTAACGGTGGAAGTTTGGTCAGGAGCGAGCCCATCACTAGGACCGCGTCGGCGGCTGCGAGGTAAGATCGCAACTGGGCATGATGCGGGTCTCTCGGTTCGTAGCCCAGCAAGCGCACCCGATCTTGGTAACGACCCGGTTGTCCCGGTGCAGCCAGCAGTACGTCGAACTGTTCTGCCATCGCGCAGGCTATCTCCCAGGCGCGAATGCCGGGACCGGCCATCCTGGGCCCGATGGCCTCGTGCGTCACGATCAATAACCGCGCCCCGTGTTTGGGTTGCAGCACCTCGGGTACACCGAGGCTTTGAGCCAGCTGGTCCTCTACCACGTGATATCGCCTCCAGGGAAAGATCATTGGCCCGTGTCGCATGGGGAATCGGGTAAAGATCTCCTCGTCGCTCCGCTTGCGCGACGATTGGACAAGCTTTCGCGCCTGCATAAGGCCAGGCAGTTCCTCACCGATCTGATCGATCGCCACCAGGTACGAGGCGGCTACCCGGCTCATGCGGGGCTCTGGCTCTAACGCGCCGATTTCAGTGCTACTACTCGCAGGAGAGCCGAATCGATAGGATGCCCGGTCCAGTCCGGCCTGCTCCACGGAGCGCTTGACGCCCATGAATAGGCTGAAGGGCAGTACGCGTCCAAGGTTCTGTTCATCCAGGTTCTTGATCAGCATCCTCAGGGCATTTGTCTCACCGAGGGTGTAACGCTGTTCGAGGGGGAAGGCCGCGCCGGTCTGATGTTTGAGGTGATAGACCACTGCCCCCGGGGCGAACCATACCTTGTAGCCGGCGAGCCAGAGTCGCCAGCCGAGGTCCACATCCTCGTAGTAGGCGATGAATTCCTCGTCAAAACCGCCCAACTGCCAGAATAGGTCCCGCCGGACTAGCATGGCGGCACCGCAAGGGGCGGGCACCTCGCCCGGTTCATCGTACCATCCTGGCAAGGCCGGCAGGCCCTCGTCGATCTGGAAGGCCCGGCCCGACAGGTTCATAGCGGTGCCCACAAAATCGATCGCCGTCCCATCTTGATCCAGGATCTTGGAGGCGACACAGACGATCTCGGGATCGGTGAGTGTGGCATCGACCAATGTACGGAGCCAGCCGGGATCTGCGCGGGCGTCGTTGTTGAGGAAGGCCAGGAATTCGCCTGTGGCCTGGCGCGCGCCCAAGTTGCAGCCAGCCGCAAACCCCAGGTTGCGGCCTGCTTCTACGATTTGCACCCTCGGGTAGGCCTTGCGCACAAAGGGTACAGAATCATCAGTGGAACCGTTGTCCACCAGGATGACCTGAACCTGTGCTGGTGGGTAATTCTGGGCGGCAATGGAGTCGAGGCACTCCCCCAGGATTGCTCTGCCGTCAAGATTGACGACGATCACGCTGATGCTTGGGTACTCCTGCTGGCTAGCTTCCACTGGACTTTCCTGTCACGCGCTCCAGCCACTGATGAATCCAGCGCATGAGCCTTATGAAGCGGCCCTGTTCATAACCACGCAGCACTTGCATTAGGCGATCGTTCTCTGCTTCGAGGAAAGCAAGTCTTGCCTGCGCGTCGCGGTGACCATGCTTGAGCAGGCAGTCCAGATCGTCAGCGATGTCGGCGTGTAGCTGGCCGGCAGCCGGGCCAGGATCGATAGCATCTGAGATGGCGGGCAGCAGGTCTTCGTGCCCCGGTTTGGCTATGACAAAGGCGCGGCGGTATGCTGGTTCGCGCCGGTCTGTAGGGGAGAGGTGGCGATTGTAGAAGCGGTTCAGCTCTGCCAGGAACGCCGGTGTGACTCTGGGCGACAACTGCATAGCCATCATGGGCAGCCAGTGGGCGAGGTATCCATCGGCGAACTCGATGAATGACAGCCCGTTCGCCGAGAGCTGTGCGCGAAGAGTGCCGGCAGAGGGCAGGCCGTGCTCGAAATGTTCCTCCAGGGGTTCGTGGGCGCAACCTCTGGTAGCCAGATGCTCGTGCAGGATCCGCTCCGCGCGCTGGGTAGGCTCACTGTCAAAGGGGGCGATCAAGAGCACGCAAGGGGTCGTCACTCGTAGCAGCTCGTCGACAAAGGCGGCACGGCTGGCAGCCGGTATGTGCTCCAAGGTGTCACAAGTGATTACCAGGTCAAATACCTCAGATCTGAAAGGCAGGGATGCCCCACTCGCTCTGACGTAGTTGCGTGGTACGCCAACGCCGAGATCTGTGGCCACGGTAAAGTCAGAGGGCAAGACGTGGGCAGCGGGAAGGAGAGGGCGGCCTTCGCGGGTGCGATGAAAGCCACCAACATCTAGAACGCGGAGTTGGGGCTGGTCCCGGTACAGCCTGACAGAGTCTGCGACTCTGGCAACTACTCGGTAACGCTGATATTGATCAAAGGGCAGCGTCAGGAGGTCAACCCGTGCACTCGCGGCGTCTTCCGGTTTCATCACCTCGCCACGGGTCGGGGTTCGGGACTCCTGTCGCACAGTGCTCACCGCTCCTTCAGGCAGAACTCGCTCGGAGTGAGGACTTTACCTGGAGTCCTCATGGGTCTGGCGCTGGGATACACCCTTTGGCGAGCTCCTTAGTAATCCTCTCTAGCCCACCACGATGTTGACCAGCCGGCCCGGAACCACGATCACCTTCCTCACCGTCTTTCCGCTGATGTGCCGCTGGGCACCCTCAGTCTCCAGGGCGAGCGTGCGTGCTGTCTCTTTGTCCACATCTACGGGGGCCTCTACGCGATCGCGCACCTTGCCATTAACCTGAACAATCAATGTGATCAGCTCTTCGGCAGCTACCTCTTCATCCCACTCTGGCCATGCTTGCTGGTGGACTGAATACTGTCGCCCAGTACGAGTCCACAGTTCTTCGGCGATGTGTGGACATGCAGGGGCCAGCAGCAGCAAAAGGGTCTCAATTGCCTCGTCCCACGCCGCCGTTCCGTAGAGCGCTGTGTCCTTGGCTTTGAGCATAGCATTGTTGAGTTCCATCAGATTGGCGATGTATGTGTTAAAGCTGAATTCCTGCATGTCGTGCGTGGCCTTGCGGATAGCCTGATGGACCCGGCGCCGGAGAGCGCGCACAGCGCTGTCATCTGGCACTTTGGCGCCCCCTGTGCCAGGCTCCAGTACACAGTCCCATGCTCGATGGAGGAAGCGAACCATCCCCTCAATACCCTGCGAGTCCCAAGGTCCTCCCTGATCCCAGCGCCAACCAAACATGAGGTAGCCGCGAACTGTGTCGGCACCATACCTTGCCACCAGATCATCCGGGGAGATAACGTTACCCCGGCTCTTGGACATCTTTTCACCATCCTCCCCCAAGATGATGCCCTGATTGCGGAGCATGGTCATTGGCTCGTCAAGAGCCACGATGCCCAAGTCACGCATGACCTTGGTGAAAAAGCGCGTGTAGATGAGGTGCATGGTGGCGTGCTCGATGCCACCGGTATAGACGTCCACGGGCAACCAGTAGGCTGCCTCGTCGGGTGCAATGGGCATAGAATCCGCTGTGGCGGGCTCTCCTTCGTGGTAGTAGGGGCTGAGATAGGCATATTGGTACCACGAGGAGCACATGAAGGTGTCCATGGTGTCGGTCTCGCGCGTTGCAGGTCCGCCGCATCTGGGGCAGGTGGTATGCAGGAATCCCTCATGAAACCTGAGTGGGCTTTCGCCCGTGGGCCGGAATTGTGCGTCCTCCGGCAGCAGAACCGGCAGGTCCTCGTAGGGTACCGGCACGACCCCGCAGTCATCGCAGTAGACCATCGGAATGGGCGCTCCCCAGTAGCGCTGCCGGCTTATGAGCCAGTCGTGGAGACGATAGTTGACCTGAGCGTGTCCCTTGCCCTGTGCCTCCAGCCACTGGGTGACTGCTTGCTTGGCAGAATCACCTGGAGTGCCGCTGAACTCGTCAGAGTTGATCATGGTGCCGTATTCGGCGTGAAAGAGCACATCCCGGTAGAAGGGCAAGCTCCAGAGCATTTC
Organism: Anaerolineae bacterium; assembly: GCA_050117995.1. Classification (GTDB taxonomy): domain Bacteria; phylum Chloroflexota; class Anaerolineae; order JAAYZQ01; family JAAYZQ01; genus JBFFCR01. The sequence goes on along the minus strand of JASFLR010000071.1, from coordinate 3,762 downwards.
CATGATGGTGCGATACTTGATTGCGCCCTCTTCCAAGCTCTGGCAGCGAGCCATGATGGCTCTGTCAGCGTCCTCGGAGTCGAACTGGACAATGTCGTCTTCAAAGACAAAGAGCCAGCTACCGCCTACGATCTCGCTCCAACTTCCGGGTATCAAGTGCTCTTGCACTAGTTTCGCATATTGGTCAGCCTGATCTGCATCCAGGGTCACGTAAAGCCCGGTTTCTTCCGAAGCAAAGCTGAAACCAGCTTCTGCCAGCAGCTGCACCAGGCTATCGTCTGCAGAACCAGCCGGCACATAGCTCTTGCAGACACCGTCGGGGCGATCGATAACCGGGATGATCGGTAGTCCGAAAATCCGTGCGAACTCAAAGTCTCGCTCGTCGTGAGCAGGCACGGCCATGATGGCTCCTGTGCCATAGGTCATCATGACATAGTCGGCAATCCAAATGGGGATGCGAGCCTCATTGACCGGGTTGACCGCATAGGCCCCGATGAAGACGCCGGTTTTGTCCTTGTCTGTGCTCAAACGCTCTATCTCGGTCTGGCGAGCGGCGTCGCGCACATAGGCTTCCACCTCATTGCGACGGTCGGGCGTGGTCAGCTTGGCAACCAGCGGATGCTCGGGTGCCAGGACCATGAACGTTGCCCCCCAGAGGGTATCGGGTCGGGTTGTGAACACCACAATATCGTCGCCCTGCTCTGACTTGAAGACTACGTCGGCGCCCTCGCTACGACCGACCCAGTTGGTCTGCATAGCCTGGACGCGCTCAGGCCAATCGATATCGCTAAAATCGAGCAGTTCGTCGGCGTATTTCGTAATGCGGAAGAACCACTGCTCTAGGTCCTTCTTGATGACAGGTGTGTTGCAGCGCTCGCAGTGCCTGTCCTCGCCCCAAACCTGCTCGCGAGCCAGGGTAGTGTTGCACTTGGGGCAAAAGTCCACCGGTGCTGCAGCTCGGTAGGCGAGGCCTGCTTCATAGAACTTCAGGAAAAACCACTGGCTCCAGCGGTAGTATCCTGGCAGGCAGGAGACTGCCTCCCTGCTCCAGTCGAACATGGCACCCATGCTCCGAAGCTGGTCGCGCATTTTGTCGATGTTGGACATCGTCCAAGTGTGGGGGTGGATGCCGCGCTCTATGGCTGCGTTTTCTGCAGGCAGACCAAAGGCGTCGAATCCCATGGGGAAGAGGACGTTTAATCCCTGCATGCGCATGAATCGTGCCCTAACATCCGAGGGCGCCATAGCGTACCAATGGCCGATGTGCAGGTCTCCGCTGGGGTACGGTAGCATCGTCAGGGCATAGTGCTTGGGCTTATCCGGGTCGATCACTGAGCGGTAGAGGTTGTCTTCTTCCCAGCGGGCTTGCCACTTGGGCTCGATATCATGCGGAATGTAGCTTTCAGCCATGCTTTCTTCTCCTCGAACATCTGGTCTGCGCATCAGGTCTGAGTGTCTTGGGCCAGGCGCATTATACATGGCAATGGCTGGCCCGTCAACTCTTCGTATTCCCCCAAGAAGACGGTCTCTGCGAGAGGCTATGGTTTGTTCCAGGCTGGAGTGCTGATCTGAAAAGCGTCGAGCCCTCGCCGTTTGTTGCGGCGAGGGCTCGCTGTCAAATCCGTAGTGGAGCTGAGGGGACTCGAACCCCTGACCTTCTGAATGCCATTCAGACGCGCTCCCAGCTGCGCCACAGCCCCAGGTCTTGCCCTGTATTGAGGTGGTAATGTTGGCTGGTGGAGCTGAGGGGACTCGAACCCCTGACCTCTACAGTGCGATTGTAGCGCTCTCCCAGCTGAGCTACAGCCCCCCGAGCCACTTGCGGGCGACAGTATAGCTCACAATTGGCTCCTTGTCAAGAATCTTCACGGCCCGGGCTCGGGATATCAGCCTGATGCGGTCGCCAGCGCGGTTTGCTTTTCGGAATATGGTGTGGTATCCTCTGTCGGCGGTTCGGTGATGGATAGACATGAAAGGAGGTCAGAGATGGCTCGGCTTGAACTACAGCGTCTGGAAGTCGGTCCCTGGCCGATGAACTGCTATCTGCTGAACTGCCCGGTGTCCGGGGAACTGGCGATTGTTGACCCCGGAGCAGATGCGGGGGAGATTCTGCGTGCCGCGGGCGATTCGTTAGTCCGATGCATTTTGCTGACTCATGGCCATCCTGATCATATCGGGGCCCTGGAGGCTGTGCGAGAAGCGACTGGCGCTCCTGTGGGCATCCATCCCGCAGATGCTGCGAGCTTTGGTTTGCAGGCCGATTTTCCACTGATCGACGGCATGGAGGTTGGCGTGGGTGAGGCGCTGGTGACCATTGCCTACGTGCCCGGGCATACACCGGGTAGTGTATGCCTCCGGCTGAATGGACAGGCTGTGGTAGGCGATGCAATATTCCCGGGCGGACCGGGTCATACTGCGTCGCCGCAGGCTCTCAGGCAGAGTCTGAACTCTCTAGCCCGGACCGTCTTTACGTGGCCCGATGAAACTGAGCTGTACCCAGGTCACGGCATTCACACTCGGGTGGGTATCGAACGCACTGCATTCCGGCGTTTTCTGGAGACCGGCATTTCTGCAGACCTGTATGGCGACGTATCTTGGGCGTAGCATGTCTGCCTCGGCTGTCTGCATGAACCTTGCGATATGGCGAAATTGACGGTATACTGAGCTGCATCCCGGCGCACCTGGAGGTTTGGAGTAGAACAATTCCAACGGCGATTCCCGGCATCTGTGCCGTCCGGGATCGGTATGCTGATCAGGGCCACGGACCCTTGGAGGAGAATCGGTGATTGGCAAGGTGATCAAGGGCAAGTACAAGATATACGACGAGGTTGGTGCGGGAGGGTTCGCCACTGTCTACCTCGGTCGCAACTTGGATACGAATGAGATTGTCGCCATCAAGGTCCTCGGCGAGCAGTTCTCCCGTGAACCCCGGTACCGCGAGCGTTTCCGGCGTGAAGCAGGCCTGGCAGAGCGTCTGCGGCATCCAAACATCGTCCGGATTCTCGACTATGGCATCGAAGGCGGCATGAATTTCCTCGTGATGGAGTTTGTCGAGGGACTGACGCTGGACAAGATGATCGCCCGCAAGGGTGGGCTGCCTGTCGAAAGTGTGCTCTCATACGTCGAGCAGATCTGTGCCGGGTTGCAGGCTGCTTACGAGGTTGGCGTAGTACACAGGGATATCAAGCCTGCGAATATCATGATCACACCCAGCGGTACGGTCAAGATCATGGATTTCGGCATCGCCCGGATGGATACCATGTCCGGACTTACCCAAAGCGGCGTCTTTATGGGCACACCACGGTATATCTCGCCCGAGATGGCGAGAGGAGCCGGTGCCGATATCCGTTCCGATCTGTATGCATTGGGGTTGCTCACCTACGAGATGCTGACTGGCAAGGCGCCCTTTGATGCTGACAATCCGTGGGCAGTGCTGCGGCAGCAGATCGAGGACGAACCTGCACCCCTGAGCGAGATCCGGCCCGATGCACCTCCCTGGTTGGGGGCGATTATCGCGCGAGCGATTGCCAAGGATCCCGCCAAGCGATTCCAAACGCCAGCCGAGATGCAGACTGCGCTAAAGACCCACGCAGCTATCCCGGACGGATCTGGCACTCCGGCGCCAATGGCAGGGCTTGTCAAAGCCCGACCGGAAGCTGCTCGGGGCGCCGGGAAGGGACGCCCCAAGGGCCTGTTGATTGGCCTGGTGGTTGCTTTGGTAGTGGTCGCTGCGGCGCTGGTCGCGCTGGTGGCCTTTGGATT
>JASFLR010000070.1:0-9143 GCA_050117995.1 Anaerolineae bacterium | reverse complement strand
CGTTCTCTTTGACGAGGTCGATGTGACCAGCATGTTCGAAATCGAGGTCGATGGCAAGAAACTTCCGCTGGCTCGCGTGATCCGGGCAGTGAACAAAAAGACCTACAGGGAGATCCACGACGAGATCCGGGGCATTCAGGCTGAGAGAAAGCAGGAGGGGAACCTGCCCTACGCGCGGTTCGTGTGGCTATACCCCTTGGTGCCAGCCTTCCTCCGGCGGTTAGCCTACCGGATCCTGCTCAAAAACCCCCACTGGATCAAACGCTCTGTCGGCACGGTCCAGATCACAGCCGTAGGGATGTTTGGCGAGGGTGGCGGATGGGCCATCGCCCGTCCATTCTATACGCTTGCCGTGGCAGTCGGTGGAATCGTTGAGCGGCCGGTTCTGGTCGACGGGCGCATCGAGGCTCACGAGTTCCTCAGCCTAACCCTCAGCTTCGATCACGACATCGTCGACGGTGGGCCAGCCGCACGCTTTGCCCAGCGGCTGAAGGAGTTGATCGAGGGCAACTACGGCCTCATCGAACCAGGTTCGCCCCTCGAGGCTCCTTCTGGCTAGTGTATGCTGCTGGTTGGCGACCAGCGATGTCGTCCGCTGCACGACGGTGAATACCGCAAAGCGACCCGCAATATCGCCTTGCTCGCTCCCGCCCAGGACCTCAAAAGCGGGACCGTCACATCTGTGACGGTCCCGCCTTTGTCTTGTGAATAGGGCTATTGGGCCCGGTGCGCTTCCTAGCGGCCGCCCAACTGCCGGTCGAGCATGAACAACGCCTGCCCCTTGTCGCCGATCATCTTGAGGATATCGAGGATCTCTGTAGCCGAGTTCTCCTCCTCGACCTGCTCGTCGACGAACCACTGCAGGATACCCAGGCTGGCATAGTCATTTTCCTCAACCGCCAGGGCATACAGCTTGTGGATCCGGTCCGTGATGTACTGCTCATGGGCCAGCGTCTTCTCAAAGACGTCCACCGGACCATCGAATTCGATGGGAGGCTGCTCCAGGGCGCCAAGCACCACACGGCCCCCGCGCTCGTTGACATAGCCATAGAACTTCATGGCGTGCTCCATCTCCTCATTGCTCTGGGCCTGCATCCAGTGGGCAAACCCTTGGAGATTGATCGACTCGCAGTAAGCAGCCATAGAGAGGTAGATATACGCGGAGGCCAACTCCTCACGGATCTGCTCGTTAATTGCGTCCTGCATCTTCTTGCTGAGTTCCATTTTCTCTCCTTTTCCCTTTCTTGATCGGTAGCTCCGGGCCCCACATCGAGCGGATCTGCAGCCCGGCGACCCAATCTATCTATTTATGATATCCTTGATTAGTATAGCATGGGACAGTAGCCCTGTCAAAACCAGGCTGTTCGATGGCGAGTTTCCAGGCTCAGATCAGGTACCGCTCCACGGATCGACCCCATGCCACCACCGGATAGGCATCAACACCAGCAAGATCACGCCCATGAACACGAGATCCACCCCCAGCGTCAGGCCAAAGGCCGTTGCCAGGTAGCCCGCCAGGGCGTTAACGGAATCCACCACAGAGGGTGAAATGCCGCGCACGCCAGTGACTACCACTACTATCGCAGTTGCGATCCCCAAAAAGATCAGCACAGGCCGGATCGTCGCCATATCTGACTCGCTGGGCAGCATGGCATTCGACACGGAAAAGATCAGGTAGAGCCACAGCCAAAAGTCACCCACCTGGAGCATCTGCCCCAGCGCGTCCAGGGCACCCGCCATTCCCTGCCCGGCCATAGCATCGGCAAGCTCGCCCACGCCCAACACCAGATTGCCGATGATCAGGATCACCGCCGAGCCCCCCAGCAACGGCGCCACACCGATCAAGCTGGCCCGGACTGGGTCCACCTTGCTCACCCGCACCGAGCCCAGCGAAACCCGCTTGCTCCGTCCCCGGCGCACTGGCCCAAGCGTGGGGAAGGTGACGCGGGCACGCAGCAGTTTGGCCATCAGCCAATGGCTCAGCTCGTGGATTACCACGCCGGGCAGCACGATGACAAAGTAGATGATCAGCGCCACGTCAGGGTCATGCACCAGGCGCATGCTCAGCTCCTGCAAGCTGCGCGTGATGCGCCGCTTGATCCAGAGCAGAGCCAGCAGCGTGACTATCAGGGCGAAAAGCGGCCCCCACGAGCCCAGGATCTCGTTCACGCCGACTCCCCACGCAGCACAATCGAGACCACCTCAGGGCGGCAGAAAAAGCGTGCCCGGGGTGTGCCAAAGCCCTCCATTCCCAACCCGCGGCTCACATAGAGCGTGGTGTCGCCCTCGCGGTACTGGCCCGACTCGTAGCGCTTCCAGTACTGCGAGCTGGTCAGGATGGCGCCAAAGCCAGGCAACCGCCACTGCCCACCGTGCGTGTGGCCTGCAAGATACAGATCCACGCCCAGCGCCGCTGCCTGGGGCATCAGGTCCGGCGTGTGGTAGAGGAGCAGCGCAAATGCCTCCGGAGGCAATTCAGCCAGCAGTGCGTGCAGCCTCGCGCCTGCGGCGGCGAGGTCGCGTGTGCACGAAAGCCCCACCAGCCACAGCCGCTGACCCCCTTCATTCTCCGGCTCCAGGGACACGTGGGCAATCCCATCCTCCAGCACTACGATGCCCAGTTCGTCCAGCACGGGGCGCAATACAGAGGGTAGATCCACCTCGATCGTGCCCCACACGGCATAGATGCCGGCTGGGGCGTGCAGTTGCGCCAACACGGCCCGCAGGTCGGCCAGTGCCCGGGGGTCGTCGCTGTACGAGGTACTGAGAAAATCTCCGGTCAGGACGATGAGGTCAGGCGCCAGTTCCGCGGCGAGAGCTGGTAGACTGCGCTCGCGCCGGGTGAGGCGCTCCACGTGAAGATCCGAGATCTGCACAATGCGAAAGCCTGGCCCGGGGTTGGAGAGCTTGGGACTGCACAACTCCATATGGGTCACCTGCACCCGAAACGGCTCGACCAAGGTGCCATAGGCTGCCAACCCCGAAAGCAGGAGCTGGCCCAGCGCCAGACCGGACAGCGCCGGCAGGGACCACCACCCGGCAAAGAGCGCCGCAAGCATGCTGATCAGCCAGCGAAAAAGAGTCAGGCCCAGAAACGGGGGCTGGACCGCCCCATAGGACACGCCCAACCGGGGCAACAGAGCGAGCAAACTCGCGTCGGCAACGGCAAAGAGCAGCAGGCCCAGGGCAACAGCCCATCCCCAGCCGGCCTCTCCCACGGCTCGGGCCCAGACCAGGCCGGATATCGCAGCCAGCGCCAGCGGAACAGGTGCAGTCTGCCAGGGTGCCCATTCGCCCGGTTTTTCGGTAAGCAGCAACAGCGTATGAAAAGGGTTCTCTCCCAATCCTCTCACAACAGCGCATTATACCACCCCTCCCGGGCAGGGACAACTAGGATTACAACCGGAGGTGCGCAAGTCGGTGCCCCCTGTCACCGAGAGAAGCACGCTGCTTTTGCGAGCGACGGCCTCTCGCAAGCGAGAGGCGCGGTCTCCCACGGCCAAAGCGGGGTCTGCTTCGGCGCAAACGGCGCGCCTCGCAGAGACATAGAGCCTCTGGGCAATTTCCACCGGCATCCCTACTGTACCTGTAACTGGGGGTGAGGCCCCCGCCATATCATGCGCGCTGCAGAGGCCGGATTAGCCAGTCCCGGTCGGGGAACTACCCTGCTCCGCCTGGTCCTCCGCCATCGGCTCTGGGAAGAGGCTGAGCCACCAGGTGTCTTCGTCGGCGATCTGTAACCCGGTATCCCGGCGGATGAGCAGGACACTGACCAAAAAGAGACCCGCGCCGATCCACTGCTGCACCGTAAAGCTCTCGCCGAGGAGCATTAAGGCCAGCACGACAGCCACCAGCGGCTCTGCCAGGGCCAGTAGCGCAGTCTGCATCCCTCCGATGCGACGCAGCCCGGCAAAGACCAGCAGGCGAGCCAGGGCTGTCGGAAAGAGAGCGACCAGCAGAATCGCCACCAATCCGTCATTCGAAATCGCCGCGATTTGACCGCCTCGCCACAGGTAGGGAATGCCCACCACCAGGCTCATGGTGGTCAGGCCGTACAGTGTCACCGTCCGCGGATCCACGTCCGCAAGCGTCCACTGGCCCAGGACCAGATGAAAGCCATAGAGGGCGCCCGCGCCGATTAGCAGCGTGACGCCCAGCGGATCGACCAGTCCGCCCCCCTGCCAGGTAAGCAGGAACACACTCAGCAGCGCCAGGCCCAGGCGCGCCACCGACATCCGCGAGATGGGATGGCCCGCTGCCGACAGGAAGATGAACACCCAAAAAGGATACATCGAATAGAGGAGATGGGCCAGCGAGGCATCCATCCGCGACAGGCCATTGTAGTAGAGGAGCGAGCCCACACCGTTGGCTATACCCATCCCCACGCAGCCTGCCAGGTCACCCCACTTGATAGCCACATACTTGCGCCAGAACAACAAGTAGAACAGCCAGAGCAGCCCGGCAGCCAGGGCGGTGCGCAGCGCAACCAGTGTGATCGGGTCCACGCCGGCCTGGTAGGCAAACTTGCCCAGAATAGGGGCCAGGCCGGCAAAGAGGCAGGACAGCAGCGTCGCCGCGATGCCCCACAGCCTGCGATCCGCACTGAGTTTCATTAGCCGTGACTCTGCGCTATCATCGCCGCCCTATTCTAGCTGGCGCAGGAAACCAAGGGTTTCTTCAAGCACCTGTTCTTCAGTGAGACCATCAGTGGGCAGGTAGAGGTCGCAATGGGCGCGCGCGTGACGCAGCCTGTGATGCTGTTCATCCAGATACTCCTGCGTCCAGCCCATGCCCTTGCGCCCTCGCTCATGCGCCGACCGCAACGTTACGTCCAGATAGACAAGGAGATCAGGCGGATTCAGGCGCTGCCACATATCAGGAACATAGGCGTGGTCCTGCGCCGCCGAGGTTGCATCGTAGCCCAATGCTCGCAGCCTGGCGGCAAGCACACTCTTACCAGAGGCGCAAGGCCCGACTACTTTGATGCGCATGGCTACCCCTTGCCCACCTCCCGCGCAGCACCCGCTGCTGTCGCGCCGCAGCACGACTAGATCGGAAAGCGCACCGACAGCCGCCGCACCTCGTCGAGCTGCTGCGGGTCTACGACCGACACGACGACGACGCTGATATCATCCCCGGGACGGCCCTGGTCTAACTCCATGGCGTGCCTCAACAACCCATCAGCCAGCAACCGGGCACAGGTCTCTCCGTCACAGCGCTCGAGTTGCTCGCGCACAAAGGCTGGGGCATCCAAACGCTGTCCGTAGCGCTGTCCGGCGTGAAGGACACCATCGGTGAAAAGAACAACGTGGAGGTCCCGGGCGATGGGAATCTCGGTGATCACCGGCCTGGTCCCGGCGTGGATACCGATAGCCTGGCTGGGCCTGTCCAGGAGCTGGATCTCTCCCTGGCGCCCGTGTGCCACGATCGCGGGGCAGTGGTTGTTGCGCGAGATGACAATGGTGCGTGTTCCCAGGTCCACCGAGACAATATTGAGCGTCGCAGAAACCTGCCCGCCCCTCATGGTGCGCAGGTAATCGTGGGCAGCGCGTGCCGCGGCTCCATCGCGCACGCCATCAGCCAGCAGCGATACGGCCTTCCGGCTCACGATATTGCTTATGGCCTTGGCCGATTTGCCGCTCCGTTGGCCGTCCACCATCACCAGCGACAGACCGCCGTGCGGTCGTTCAATCACTTCTACCGTATCGCCGCTCTCGCTAACCGCGTACTTGCCCACCTTGGCGACGGCAACCTGCAACTCGAGTTCCTCGCGCAGCAAATCAGCCTCCGTGCTCTGTTCGTTCCTGCTGCCTGACATCCAATGGCGCCATTATACCCTACCTGCCTGCATCGGGCAAGGGCCAGCCCGCCGCCCTCGATCCAGTGCCTTCCTTGCCGCTAGTTCAGTTGACCATCTCCATCGTCTTTGTTATACTTACGCGCAACCATTCGCGTCTGCCGGTGTTCTATTCAGCAAGACCGGCAGGCGCCCGCGAGGTCATCCTGGTGAATGATTCAGTCGACGAGGCGACCTTGGTCGAAGAGGCCAAGAACAGTCCGGAAGCTTTCGGTCTGTTGTACGAACAGTACATTGACAGAATCTATAGTTACGTCTATTACCGAACCGGTAATCACCACGACGCCGAGGATCTGACGGCCAAGGTCTTTCACCAAGCCCTGAAGCACATCCCCCGCTACGAGAATCGGGGAGCGCCCTTTTCCTCCTGGCTCTATCGGATTGCTCACAATCTGATGGCCAACTGGCACAGGGATCGCAGCCGACGGCAGGTTGTTCCCCTGGACCAAGTGACCTTGGTCGCGCCGGGTGGAAATGACAGCCCTTTCGAGCACGCTGCTCGGAGCGAGCGGCGAGACAAGCTGCTCGAGGCCATCCGGCGCCTTCCGGCGGATCGCCAGCAGTTGCTGATCCTCAAATTCGTGGAGCGCTTGCCCAACGCTCAGATAGGCCAGATCATGGGACGTACCGAGGGAGCGATCAAATCACTCTATCATCGGACGCTGGTGTCCCTGCGTGACGATCTGGCAGACCAACTGAACTGAGCCTGACGACGCACCAGAACGAATTGGGGAAAGGAACAACAGATGATCAGAATTGCTACCGATTCAACGTGCGACTTGCCGCCTGGATATTTCGAGGAACACGGTGTCACCGTGGTGCCGATCAACATCCAGTTTGGCACCGAGACCTACGAAGACGGCGTGACCATCGATCGCGAGACCTTTGTCCGCAAGATCGATGAGATGGGCATCTTGCCGACCACGTCCCAACCTTCAGCCTGGCAATTCGAGCAGTGCTACCAGGAGTTGATCGAGGAAGGCGCCACCGACATCATCTCGATGCACGTCACATCCAAACTGAGTGGCACCTACCAGTCAGCCATGATGGCACAAGAGGCCCTTAAGGACCAGGTACGCGTACATCCATTTGATAGCGCTTCCGGTTCGGTAGCCCTGGGCTTCATGTGCATGGAAGCCTCGCGCATGGCTGGCGAGGGCAAGAGTGTGGCAGAGATACTGGCTCGGATGGAAGTCATCCGGGATCAAGGCTGCCTGATCTTGACGTTGAAGGACCTGCGCTATGCGCAGATGAGCGGGCGGACGGGCAAACTGCAGAGCAGCCTGGCCTCGCTGTTGAGCATCAAGCCCATCGTTCTCCTGGAGGACGGCATGTTGGACGTCGTCGAGAAGGTCCGCACTCAGGGCAAGGCCATCGACCGCCTGCTTGACATGGTAACCGAGAGGGTAGGTACATCGGAGCCCGTGAATCTGGCGGTGGTCCATGCACTGACGCCCGAACCAGCGCAGGAACTACTGGAAAAGGCCAAGTCCATGTTCAACTGCCAGGAGACGTTCCTGGCAGACCTGACATCTTCCCTGGTCGTCCACTTTGGACCCGGGACGTTGGGCTTGTTTGCCTATCGCGTCTGATTTGAGCACGACCCCGGCAACGACGCCGGGAGGAGGACACGATGGATACGAGAGAGATAAGAGAGATCTTGGCAGCCCACGCCGACGAACTCGTCAATCCCGACACCAGGCCGTCCGGCCGATTGAGCCGCCACGACCGGGTACAGGGCCTCCTGGATCTGGCCGAACAGGTTTCGGGACTCCTAGTGCCCGTCGAGCCCGACGGAGACTTTCGCCGCCGGCTGCACGGAGACCTTGTTTTGGAGGCTCAACGCCGCCAGACAAAGCAAGAGGTCAACCCATTGGTCCAGCACCGCAAGGGCATCCTCATCGGAGCAGCCGCTGTGGGGTCAGTGGCATCTGTGGCAGGCCTGGTGATCGCCTGGTTGCTGCGCCAGCGACACAAAGGGGCTACCCGCATCGCCACCTGACGGGCCGGGACATCGTCCACGGCAGCCTTCCAGGGGAAGGCGTTTTTTCGGCGTGATTTTTTGGATTTTTTGGTAGACTTGCGGAGGTAAAGGAGAATATGACCAAGTACGCTCGGATTACAGGATGGGGCAAGTATGTGCCAGAACGGGTGCTAACCAACTTCGACCTGGAAAAGATGGTGGACACCAGCGACGAGTGGATCCGCACACGAACAGGCATCCGCGAGCGGCGCATCGCCGCGCCCGGGGAGACTTGCTCTACCATGTCGCTTGCAGCTGCCCGCAAAGCCCTCGAGGTAGCCCAGCTACAGCCGTCTGATGTGGAGCTGATCATTGTCGCTACTTCGACACCCGATTACTTTGTTCCATCCGTGGCCAGCATCATCCAGGACCAGTTGGGCGCAACAGGCGCGCCCGCCTTTAGCCTGGTGGCAGGATGCACCGGATGGGTGTATGCCCTGGTCACCGCCAGCCAGTTCATCCAGACTGGGGCGTACCGCAACGCGTTGGTGATCGGTACGGAGCACCTGTCGATAGGTGTTGATTGGGCCGATCGCAATACCTGCGTCCTCTTTGGCGATGGCTCCGGGGCCGTCGTGCTCGAGGCAAGCGACCAGCCCACCGGTATATTGGCCCATGAGCTCGGCTCCGAAGGCAAAGACTACGATGCGCTCATCTTCCCCGGTTGCGCCGGCGTACACCCGCCGAGCCACGACGTGATCAACCAGCGATTGCACTATCTCAAGATGGATGGCCGGCGTGTCTTCAAATTCGCCACCAGGGTGCTCGCCAGCTCGGCAGCCAGGGTGGTCAGCGAAGCGGGCTTGACTATAGACGATGTCGCCCTGATCATCCCTCACCAGGCCAACGATCGCATTATCGAGATGGCCCGCCGCAAGCTCCGCGTGCCGCCAGAAAAGATGATGATCAACATCGACCGCTACGGCAACACCTCAGCAGCCTCCATCCCGCTGGCATTGGTGGACGCCGTCGAGGAGGATCGCATCAAGCCGGGCGACAACCTGGTCTTTGTCGGCTTTGGTGCCGGGCTCACCTGGGCCGCGGCTGCCTTCCACTGGGAGCCGCAGGAACCGGCAGCGATCCTGGTACGCAACTGGCCCGTGCGCGAGCGGCTGGCAGTTCCCGTAACACGGGCCCGGAGCGCCCTGTGGAGCGCTCGTGTGAGCCTGGCAACCAAGGCCGAAGCGCTGATGCTTCCCCTGTATACATTTGCCGCGGGCTACCGCAAGCGTCGCAAGAAAAAGTAGCCCGCCATCGCGCAAG
>JASFLR010000069.1:0-9173 GCA_050117995.1 Anaerolineae bacterium | reverse complement strand
GCGCGCTGCTGGAACTAACCGGCGGCAAGCTCTACCAGCCCCAGTTGGGCAAGCCGGTGCTGGTCGGCGGGGCCGATATCGTGTACGAGTGCGTCGGCAGCGCGGGAAGCATCGACGACACGTTACACATGGCAGCTCCCGGCGGCCGCGTGGTGCTGATCGGGGCGGCTGGGGTGCCCAAGGGAGTGGACTGGACGCCGGTGTGGTTCCACGAGCTGACCATCAAGGGCGCCTATGCCGTGGCCATGGAGGACCATCAGGGACACAGGATGCGCACCTACGAGGTGGGCCTGGAGCTGATGGCCCAGAACAAGCTGGACCTGTCCCCCCTGCTGACGCACAGGTTCAAGCTGAGCGAGTACAAGCAGGCATTTCGAACCCTGGCTGACAGGGGGCGCTCGAGAGCATTGAAGGCGGTGTTTGCATTTGACTGATGGGCAACGGCTCGTCCTGGTGACGGGCGCCAACGGGTTCGTGGGTTCGCACCTGACCGAGGCGCTGCTGGCCCGGGGGTACCGGGTGCGGTGCATGGTGCGAGAATCGAGCGACCTGCGATATATCGAGCACCTGCCGGTAGAGTGGGTACACGCGGACTTGAGCGGCGCCGATTTGCGCGGCGCAGATGTGGAACAGATGGAGAGCCTGGAGCATGCCTGCCGGGGGGTGGACATGGTGTGCCACTGCGCAGCCCTGACCCGCGCCGTGGATGAGGAGACCTTTTTGCGGGTCAATGCGCGGGGGACGGAGGCGCTGGCGCGGGCGGCGATGGAGGCTAGCCCCGGCCTGCAGCGCTTCCTGTACATCTCAAGCCAGACGGCAGCCGGCTATGCCGACGGGCCCGACGACTATATCGACGAGTCACGACCGCCGCGACCACTGGACTGGTACGGCAGGAGCAAGTGGGCCGCTGAACAAGCGCTGCACGTGCAAGATGGACGGCTGCCGCTGACGATCATCCGGCCCACGGTAGTCTTTGGCCCGCGGGATCGGGACGTCTACGTCTATTTCGACCTGGTGAACAAGCACCTGGAGCTGAGCCTGGGGCGCGAGGAACGGTGGGTCAGCCTGATCTACGTGCGGGACCTGGTCGACCTGATCATCCTCGCCCTGGAGAGCGAGACGGCAGTGGGCCAGACCTATTTTGCCACCGGCTGGGCCACAACCTATACCGAAATTGGCAAGATGGTGGCGCGCGTGATGGAAAAGTGGACGCTGCGGGTGACCGTCCCCTTGTTAGCGCTTGAGCCGATCGTGCTGGTGGCCAAGGTACAGGAGCGGTTAACCGGCAAGCCGGCGTTGCTCAACGAGCAGCGCGTGCTCAATATGCGCCAGCCCTACCTGCTCTGCTCGGGGGATAAGGCTCAGCGGGAGCTGGGGTTCGCGCCCAAACAGGACCTGGAAACGGCATTAACAGAAACAGCAGCCTGGTACCACGAACACGGCTGGCTGTAGCGGGCAGGATCGGTGATATGGGACTCGTACTGCTGAGATACGGCGAAATCGCCCTCAAGGGCAAGAACCGAATCTACTTCTACCGCAAGCTGCGCCGCAATCTGCGCAAGTGCCTCAAGGCCAACGGCATCAGCGGCGACGTGTGGCAGGAGGGCCAGCGCATCTATCTGGAGACGGAACGTGTGGATGAGGCCATCGAGGCGGCACGCCGGGTCTTTGGCATCGTCTCGCTGAGCCCGGTGCGGGTGGTGCCGCCGGACATGGATGCGATCACAGCGGAGGCACTGGCGCTGACCGGGCGCATAGGGCTGAACGAAGAGCGGAGCTTCAGGGTCCAAGTGCGGCGGGCTGACAAGTCCTTTCCCCTGATCTCACCCGAGATCGAGCGCCAGGTCGGAGGTGAGATCGCCGAGGCCACCAACGCCCGAGTGGACCTATCCAACGACGCTCAGGTGACAGTGGGCATCGAGATCCATCCCGGGAAAGCTCTGGTCTTTGGCGAGCGCATCCCCGGGCCCGGCGGGCTCCCATTGGACAGCCAGGGACGGGTGGTGAGCCTTATCTCCAGCGGCATCGACTCGCCGGTGGCAACCTGGCTCATGATGAAGCGCGGCTGCGGCGTCGTGCCGGTGCATTTCAGCATCAGCCCAGCCCAGACGGAGCAGGTGGAGGCGATCATCGAGGCGCTCAACCAGCACTCGTACGGCTGGCGGCTCAAGCCGATCATCCTGTCGCACCACGAGGTCCTGGCGCCAACGCTGGCCAAGCTGCGGGAGCACCGCGGCGGGCGGTGGGCCTGCCTCTTCTGCAAGCGGGTCATGCTGAGCAAGGCAGCCGAGATCGCCGAGGAGATGGGAGCCAGCGCGATTGTAACCGGCGATTCACTGGGCCAGGTTGCCAGCCAGACGCTGAGCAATATGGAGGTCATCTCTTACGGGATCGAGAAGCCGATCCTGCGCCCGCTAATTGGGATGGACAAGACCGAGATCATGGACCTGGCGCGCCAGATCGGCACCTACGAGGCATCGATACAGGATGCGCACACCTGTCCGTTTCTGCCGGACCGCCCCCTCACACAGGGCACCGTGAGCAAACTGCGTGAGCTATTGGACAGGATGGAAGGGGCTGAGGACGAGCAAGAAGCCCCCGACACAGGGACCACCCGGAGTTCGCGGCGCGATGGGTAACAGGAATGTGCGCTGGCTCAAGCTGGCAGCCTTTGCCCTGGCCAATCTCATTTTCTGGGTGGGGATCTCTGCTGCAATATGGCGGATCGTCAGTCCGGGGTTGGATTTTGGCCTGGAAGCGCTAATGCGTGAGGGACAGGCCACTGCCGTAGCAATGTGGGACCACCTCGGAGAGCCGCGCCCGAGCGCGACCGCTACCCCAGAAGATGCATCACCCCCAGGTGGAGAATCTGATATAGGGGGCGAGCAGCCCATGGCAGCCATACTGACGCCTGGGGATCCTGCCCTGACAGCCATGCCAGAGCCTGAAACCACGCAGGAGGCGGAAGGCAGCACTCAGCCTGCCATCCAGCCCACGCCCCAACCTCGGGCGACACTGGCAAGCAGTCCGCTCCTGTTGACGGACCCTCAGATCAGCGATATCGCGCCCCTGGACGCTGAAATGGCCCGCTCGGCCCCTGAACGGGCGGTGCAGATCCGGTACGAGGAGGGAGCACTGAACGCTGAAATCGCGGCGCTGTGGCGCAACAATCCCGACTTGCCCTACCGGCATGTACGTGTGGACCTGATGCGCGATCAGGTCGTGGTCACAGGCCAGGTATCGGTGCTGGGCTTCAGCATCGACGCAGAGTTGACTGGCAAGGTCACAGCCGAGGACTGCGCACCGGTGCTGGAGATCGATCGCCTGCGTCTTGCCGGCGTGATGACCCCGGCATTTGTTCGAGACGAGGTCGAGGGCATGATTCACGAAGCGATGGCGTGGTATCCAGCCGACTATCCCCTGTGCCTGGAGCAGATCGTGCTTGAGGAGATGAGTGCCACTCTCTACGGGTACCGTCGCTAGCGGAGGATCCAAATGCGAGCCCTGGTCTTTGACAGCCAACCGGGAAACAAGCCGCGACTGCACCTGGTCCGGGAGCTGGCGACCCCTGCCCCACCGCCGGGCGAGGTGCGGATCCAGACCATCCTGGCTGGCATCTGCAACACGGACCTCGAGATTCTGCGCGGCTATCACGGTTTTGAAGGCGTGTCAGGCCACGAATTCGTGGGGGTTGTGGACCAGGCGGAGGATCGATCGCTGGTGGGTCGCCGGGTTGTGGGCGAGATCAGCGCCTCGTGCCGGGTCTGCCCCACCTGTCGCGCCGGGCGGTATACCCACTGCCCGACACGCACTACGCTGGGCATTCTCAACCGCGACGGCGTCCTGGCTGACTATTTCTGCCTGCCGGTGCCCAACCTGCACCTGGTTCCGGACGACGTGCCGGACGAGGCAGCCGTGTTCACCGAGCCGCTGGCGGCTGCCTGCCAGGTGCTCGAGCAGGTGCATCTGCGACCGACCGACCGCGTGATCGTCCTCGGCGACGGCAAGCTGGGGCTGCTGGTAGCCCAGGTGGTGGCGCTGAGCGGATGCGATCTGACCGCTGTGGGGCGACACCCCGAAAAACTGGCGATCCTGTCAGCCCGCGGGATTGCGACGCAGTTGGACGGCAGCGATGTCAGGGGCGGCGCAGGCGTGGTCGTCGAGTGTACAGGACAGCCCGCGGGCTATCGGCGGGCGCGCGAGCTGCTGCGCCCGCGGGGCACACTGGTGCTAAAGAGCACCTACCACGGCCTGGTAGAAGCAGACCTCTCAAGGTTGGTGGTCGACGAGATCCAGGTAGTTGGCTCGCGCTGCGGGCCCTTTCCGCCAGCCATCCGCCTGCTGTCCCAGGGGCTGGTCGACGTCCTGCCACTCATCGAGGCCGAATACTCGCTGGATGAGGGGATGGCAGCATTCGAGCGCGCCCAGCGGCGCGGCACATTGAAGGTGCTGGTGCGGCCGTGATGTACTAACGCGAACGGCGCCCTATTTTACGCTTCCCCGGCCACCCCATCCCATGGAGCGATTACCATCACTGACGAAAAGATGACGAGCAAAAAGATCACTGGCAGCCAGGCTCTGGCCTATGGCGCGCTTGAAGCTGGCGTGGACTATGTCACCGGCTATCCAGGCTCGCCGGCAACGGGCGTGGTCGACGCCTTGCTGAACCTTGCAGACGATCAAGTGCGCGTAGAGTGGGCGGTCAACGAAAAGTCGGCCTTCGACACAGCATTTGGCGCGTCGATAGCAGGGTTCCGGGCGCTGCTGTGCCTAAAGAGCGTGGGTCTGAACGTGGCGCTGGACTCGCTCATGGTCGGCAACCTGGCGCCTGGACCCGGGGGATTTGTCATCCTGGTCGGCGACGATCCGGGGGGCTGGGGCTCGCAGAATGAGGAGGACGCGCGACCGCTGGTGGCTGCCGCCGAGATACCCCTGCTGGAACCTACCACTCCAAAGGATGCGCAGGCGGTCATGCGCGAGGCCTTCCACCTGTCAGAGCGGTTCCGCGTCCCGGTTGCTGTGCGCATCACGCGGGCGCTGGTTCTTGAGCGGGGAGCCTACAACCCTCCGCCGCTACCCGAACGCAGCCCGCGCCAAGGCAAGTTCGAGCGTCAAGGGGACCGCTTCAACGTGCTGCCGGTGCACGTGGTAGAATTTCACCGCACCCTGCATGAGGCAGTCGACGGCGCGCAGGCCGCATTCGAGGACTGGCCCCTGAACCGGAGAGAGGGGAAGGGTGTCCATGGCGTCATCGCCAGCGGGTTTTCGTACCACAAGGTGCAGCAGGTGCTTGCACAGAGTGGCCATCCCCCACTGTCGATCCTTGGAGTGGGCACGCTGCATCCACTGCCCGAGCGGTTTATCGCGGACACCCTGGACTCGCTGGATGCTGCCCTGGTTTTGGAGGAAACAGCGCCCTATATGGAGATACAGGTGCAGGCCCTGGCGCAGCGCGCCGGAATCGGGCTGCCGGTGTACGGGCGGCTGAGCGGTCACATTCCCCGTGAAGGAGAGCTATTCGAGCAGCAGATCGTGGCAGGGCTGGCTGCTTTGCTGCCGGAGTGGCCCTGGCCGTCTTATGGGCCTGGTGGCCGGGCCATGCCCAGCCGGCAACCCCTGTGCGAGGATTGCCCATATGTCCCGGCGTTTGAGGCGCTGCTGGCAATGATGGAGCAGCACGGTGGGCGGGACGCCTTTGTGGTCGCCGGCGAGACAGGATGCATGGTGCGTGCGCAACTCCCCCCCTACGAGTTGCTCGACGTCAAGTACGGCATGGGCTCGAGCATCGGCCTGGCGGCAGGCCTGGCCCGCACGGGCATCCCGCAGAAGGTGGTGGCCCTCTCGGGCGACTCGGCGCTGCTGCATAGCGGGCTGGCGGAGTTGATCGACGCGGCCCAGGCCGGCATAGATCTGCTGGTGGTGGTGCTGGCAAACGAGACAACGGCGCTATCGGGCGGGCAGCCACACCCGGGGACGGATCACGACGCCCGAGGACACGCACGCCAGCCGACGGACCTGGCGGGACTGGTTCAGGCTGCCGGGGCGGACACGGTCCAGGTGGTGGATCCGGAGGAGCGCGGGGCGACGGAGGCGGCCTATGAGGCGGCCCTGTCAGCGGGTGGGCTGGCGGTGGTGATCGCCCGGCGGGCTTGTCCCAAGTGGGCGCCTGTGCGTGAGGTTTGAACCGCGGCCTGAGTCCAAATGGCAACCGCGAGCTGCAGAAGTCCATTGGAGAAAGAGGGAGTGACAGGAAGCGAAGCAAGGTCCGGCCGCCCTAGTGGGAACCGCTTCGTCACTGACGCTCCTCGTGGTGGCAGTCTCCTAAGTCGCAGTTGGCGATTGCGCCTCTCGCTCGCGAGAGGGCGTCGTTCGCAAAGAGCGCTCGCTCGTCGCAATGAAAGAGTCGTATCATTCGATGCCGAGTGACGGGGCCCGCCATGGTTGAACTCGCGGTGACAGTATTAGATGAACACTGCATGCAACATGATCGTGATATAGGGAGGATCCCTTGACTCTAGAGTATCTGTCAGAGCTTGAATGCGCGCTGTGCGGGCGCACGTACGATCCAGACCGGCTGTGGAACCTCTGTCCCGAGTGCGCAAGGCCGCTTCTGTGCCGCTACGACCTGGAGGCAGTAGGCGAGGCATTGGACACTGGCTCGCTCAGCGGGCGCGAGCCTACGATGTGGCGCTACCGTGAGGTGCTGCCGCTGCGCGACGATGTCCACAAGCTTACGCTCGGCGAGGGTTGGACGCCGCTGGTCCACGCTACACGCCTGGGTACTGAGGTAGGCTTTGAGGGACTGTATATCAAGGACGAGAGCCTCAATCCCACAGGATCCTTCAAGGCGCGGGGCCTGTGCATGGCGGTGTCACGCGCCCGCGAGCTGGGAGTGAGGGCAGTGTCGATCCCGTCTGCGGGCAACGCGGCTGGGGCAATGTCCGCCTATGCTGCCCTGGGCGGCCTGAAGGCATACACCTTCATGCCCACAGACGTGCCCCACCCGTTCGTGGCCGAGTGCCGGGCATTGGGTGCCGAGGTCACGCTGGTGAACGGCTTGATCACCGACTGTGGCAGACAAGCAGCGGAGGCGGGCAAGGAGCGCGGCTGGTTCGACGTGTCCACACTCAAGGAGCCGTACCGTCTGGAGGGAAAGAAGACGATGGGCTACGAAGTGGCTGAACAGCTCGGCTGGTCGCTGCCCGACGTGATCATCTATCCCACCGGAGGCGGGACTGGCCTGGTGGGCATGTGGAAGGCTTTCGACGAGATGGAGGAGTTGGGCTGGATTGGGCCAGAGCGGCCTCGGATGGTCACAGTTCAGTCGGATGGGTGCGCGCCGATGGTCAGGGCGTTTCAGGAAGGATCGGAGTTTGCCGAGCCGTGGGCCAATGCGGCTACTCTGGCGGATGGATTGCGCGTGCCAGCAGCGGTCGGCGACTTTCTCATCCTGCGCGCCCTCCGCGAGAGCAACGGCACGTCCCTGGCAGTCTCTGATGAGGAGATGATGGAAGATGCGGCGCTGATGGGAAGCACGCAGGGGATGTTCACCTGTCCGGAGGGCGCGGCGCCGCTGTCAGCCTTTCGCCACCTGCGCGCCCAGGGATGGATCGAGGATCACGAGACCGTGGTGCTTTTCAATACAGGCAGCGGACTCAAGTACACGCACCTGTGGGAGTGAACGGAGCGCAAGGAGAGTGGCTTTGATGACGGCTCGCCTTCTGGACAACCGCGCGCTGTGTGTCTCCCAGCGATTGACCCCACAATGTGCTGGCCTGTGCTTGCCTCCACGCGGACATCCACTGACAGGATGAACGGTCACACTTGTCGCCATGCGAAGGGTGTGCTATGCTGCTAAGCACATTGGTAGTTATGCTTAGCAGGAGGTATGCTATGACCGTGAAAACCACCGTGAAGGTAAGCAGCCGCTATCAGATCGCGGTACCCCGCGTCGCACGCGAGCAACTAAAGATAGAGAAGGGCGATCGCCTGCTGGTCGACGTTCAGGATGGGCTCCTCGTGCTCGTGCCCTGCCCCAAGGACTATGCCGAACGGCTGGCTGGGCTGCACCGCGAGATCTGGTCCGGTCTGGACACGGAGGCCTATCTGCGCAAGGAGCGGGAGGCATGGACATCGTCGAACGGCTCACCGCACACACTACTGTGGGCCTGGATACGTCGGTGTTCATCTATCAGCTGGAAGCGCATCCCGACTACCTGCCTATCACTCAGACACTGTTCACCTGTGTTCAGGCCGGGCGGTGGGCAGCCATCACCTCGACCATCACACTGATGGAACTCACAGGCCGCCCATGGCAGATTGATCGGCCCGCTGTGGCATGCGAGTATGAAACACTGCTGGTTCACTTTCCGCACCTGACTATCCTGGACGTAACGCGGGACGTGGCACGCCGCGCGGCGCAACTCCGCGCCGAGTACCGGCTGCGGCCAGCGGATGCACTCCAAATCGGCACTGCGATCGTCCATGGGGCGACGGCATTTGTGAGCAACGACCGCGCGCTCCTGCGAGTGGCTCCTACTCTGGATATCGTCATGCTGGAGCAACTGCGCATTGCTGATCAGCGGTCCTGAATCTGCTCTGGGGCCGCAAGGACAACCCAGCTTGGTTGAGCCCGTGTGATCTCTGGCGCAACACCGGAAGCAAAAGACCTCCGAGGCCGGGAGAGCTAAAGCCCACCCAGGACCCCGGAGGTTGTTGGTAGTAGAAGCCGTTGCTACAGGATATGCGCCAGGAACTGCTTGGTGCGCTCCTCTTTGGGATTGTTGAACAGTTCTTGAGGCGGGGCGACCTCGGCCCAGACACCATCCGCCATGAGGATCACCCGGTCGGCGACGTCACGGGCAAAGTGCAACTCGTGGGTCACCACTGCCATGGTCATCCCCTCCTTGGCCAGGCGCTCCATCACGTCGGTGACCTCACCGATGAGCTCAGGGTCGAGGGCAGAGGTTGGCTCGTCAAAGAGCATGATCTTGGGCTCCATACACAGCGCGCGGGCGATGGCCACCCGCTGCTGCTGCCCGCCCGACAGGCGTGAGGGAAATTCGTCACGTTTTTCAGACAGACCGACCCACTCCAACAGCTCCTCGGCCTTCTCGGTCGCTTCCGATTTGGAAACCCCCTTGACGGTAGTCGGCGCCTCGATGATATTCCCC
>JASFLR010000068.1:0-9264 GCA_050117995.1 Anaerolineae bacterium | reverse complement strand
GGCCTCGAGTGCCTCGCCTGGTTCGGCCGTGCTCGTTGGGATATCGGTCAGGGCCAGCTGCGGGGTGGCGTCGGTTTCATAGGGCCGCAACACCCAACGCAGAGCGTCCACCCGGGCGATCCGGGCAGTCGCGTCACCCAGGATCCTCTGTATCTGCGGTCGCGATTCGGCTGGCGCATCAGCCAGCATCCCCGTCAGTACTACTCTCTGCTCGGCCAGGACCTCCTCCGCCTCGTCCAGTATGGGGAGTGCGACCGCTGGCGGCAGGTACTGCACGGCCTCTAGCGCCGCATCGACGTGAGCTACCATGTCATCGAGAACCGATTGGTCGTACACGCCCCGCTCGGCCAACTTCTGGTATTCGTCCAGGCGGCGCCGGGCGAATCGAAGGTGGAGTGAGGGCTCGTCCCGCGCCGGCGCCACCCAAAGCCAGACGTCCTCCGTGGCCAGTTTCACCCGATAGAGCGGAGAGCCTGGCAGCGCACTCGCGGCGCCAACCAGTGTGGTCATCAGCACCGCGACGATGACGAGTGCCGCCAGCGCGCTGTAGGCCAGGCGCCATCTGGGAAGCGCGATGAGCGACCCCAGGCGGGGTCGCGGCAGCGGTTTTCTCTCCCGCCGTGCCAGGCCACTGGCAACCGCGGCTTCCAGCAACTGGCCCTCGATCCGCGCTTTGGCCTCGGGGGCCAGTACTGGCTTGGGCACAGCCAGCATGGTATCAGCCGTCACGAGCAACGGCCGGAGTTCGTCGGCATGGGCCGGATAGGCGAGCAGGCAGCTTTCTACCCTCGCCTTCCCCTCGGCGATCTGAGAGATTGATTGTTCCAGTATCGTGTCAACTTCCCAATTCATCTCACTCTTGAGGGCGTCTGCCTGAATGCCTGCCGGGTCAGGGGGACGGCGAAAACGCAATCGCCAGCTCTCGCGTGCGGCCAAAGTACAACCACAGATCAGATTCCGGTGCGCTCCGGCCTTGCCGCCAATCTGCTGCAAAGGATGCATAGGCTATGCAGTCAGATCGAGTCCCAGTGTCCCCCCTGCAGAGCTTGCTAGGAACACCTTCCCGAGCCCCGGCAGGGGCTGGGCCCTTCATTCAATATACCGCGAAAACTGGACAAAAGATACGGTGGCAGGCAGAACTCGAGGAACTTCCAATGAGTCTCTTATGGACGATCGTCCGCTGCATTGCGGCCTGCTGACCGAGGGCAGAGAGGGCCATGTGAATGCCTGGCCGTCTGACGTCAGGGCCCCGTCAAAGTCCTTTGGGTGGGTATGCAGGATGTGGCCCCCCGCCCCCGCTTCCGCGAGGGCAGGCATTTCGCGGGGGTGACTGCACTCAGTCGGCGTACTGTCATGCGGAAGCGGGCATCCACTTCCTTAGCCACTTTTTGTGTGCGGCTTTGACAGGGGCCTGGGTCTGAGGTGGATCGTCGATGTCGTTGTCAGCTCAGTCCTTCTTCGGCTTGGGTGTCTTGGTAGGTTTCGGTGTCTTGGTTGGCTTGGGTGTCTTGGTCGGTTTGGGTGTCTCCGTCGGCTCGGACGTGCTGGTGGGCACCATTACCACAGGCTTGGGCGTCTTGGTTAGCTTGGGTGTTTTGGTGGGTTCAGGTGTTTCCGTCGGCTCGGACGTGCTGGTAGGCACCGTTACTACAGGCTTGGGCGTCTTGGTTGGCTTGGGTGTCTTGGTCGGTCTTGGTGTCTCCGTCGGCTCGGACGTACTGGTGGGCACCGTCACTACGGCCTCGGGTGTCTCCGTGGGCTCGGGCGTCTCGGTCGATTCGGGCGCCTCCGTCGGCTCGGGCGTCTCGGTCGGCTCGGGCGTCTCGGTAGGTTCCGGTGTCTCTGTGGGCTCGGGCGTCTCTGTTGGCTCCGGGGTCTCCGTGGGCTCCGGGGTCTCTGTCGGCTCTGGCGTCTCTGTCGGCTCGGGCGTCTCGGGCGTCTCTGTCGGCTCGGGTGTCTCGGTCGGCTCGAGTGTCTCTGTCGGCTCAAGTGTCTCGGTGGGCTCGGGCGTCTCGGTCGGCTCGGGTGTCTCTGTCGGCTCGGATGTCTCTGTCGGTTCGGATGTCTCCGTCGGCTCCGGCGTCTCGCCCGGCTTGGGGGTCTTGGTGGGCTTGGGCGTATGTGTAGGCTTGGGCGGCTCGCTGGTCTCCGCTTCTTCTGGCGCCTCGAGCAGACCCGATAGCTCCAGGAGAAGGTCTGCGCGCGCGGCGCCAGCCGTGATGGCAGTCTCGAGAGAGGCCTGTTGGTCCGACTGCACCCGGTCGACGTAGGCTGACAGCACCTCCTGCTGTTCGGCGGTGAATGCCCGCAGTTGCTCCAGCAGGGACCAGGCAGCCGCAGCCGGCAGGGCGCTCAAGCCCTGTGTAGCAGCCTGCGCGTGATGTTCCATATCTTCGAGCACTGTGGGGTCGAGCTGGCCTTGCTCAAGCAGGGCCTGGCTCTCTGCCAGGCGGCGGCGTGCAAATCGCAGGTGCAGCGCTGGCTCCGAGCGCGCGGGCTCGAGGGCGATCCAGGCGTCCTCCACTGCCAGCTTGAGGGGATAGAGCATAGAGCCGGGTAGCGCGTCTGCCGAAGCGCCGATCAGAGAGGCCATGGTCAGAAATAGTGCTAGAAGAACTGCGGCCAGTACGTTGTACGCCCGGCGCCACCTGGGCAGCGCGAGGCGGAAGGGCGGCTTGCTGGCAGGCTGGAGGCGGGGATCCGCGGCTGCGGCTTCGAGCAGTTGGCTCTCGATGCGCGCCCTGGCATCTGCCGGAAGCACGGGTCTCGGTACGGCCATGAGCATCTCAGCCGCCCGCATCAAGGGCTCCAGCTCGGCCGCCGTGGCGGGATCAGAAGGCAGCGCGCCTTCCACCCTGACCCTGTCGGCGGTCAACTGGGATAGGCTCTGTTGTAGTATCGATTCGCGTTCTGCACTCACGTTGGAGCCGAGCCCCTTCGTTCCTCTAACAGCCGCGCCAGCGTAGCAAGGGCGCGGTACTGCAGAGCTTTCGTGGCGCCGACCGTTTTTCCCACCGTCAGGGCTACGTCTGCCAGGCTCAACTCACCGATGAAACGCAGGATCACCACGTCCTGCTGGTCATCGGTGAGTTGGGAGAGCAACTCCATGGCCGTAACCCAATCGGCTTCAAACTCGAGCAGCTCTTGAGGCCGCGGCTCGCGGGATGGTAAGGTTTCCTCCAGGGGAACCTCGACCCGTCTCTCGAGTTTGCGCCAATGGTCGACTATCCGCGCATAGGCTATGCGGTAAAGCCAGGCCACGAACGGTTTCCCGCTGGGCTGATAGGTCGGCAGGCCCTCCAGCGCCTTGAGAAAGACCTGGGCAGTCAGGTCCTCCGCCAGGCTGTCGTCCCGCACACGAGCCCAGACATACCGGTAGATCACGTCAACATTGGCACGATAGAGCTCACCGATTGCCTGCTTGTCGCCCTCCTGGGCGCGGCTAATCAGTTCATGCTCTTGCTCGCGCTTGCGGGATCTCTTGGGGTCAGACCCGCTCGTTGACCTGAAGCCTTTCATTATCTATACCGTACGATTATGGAAAAAGATACGGACTGGGTTTCAACTGATGGTACCAATTCTAGCACAGTTCTCCCTGTGGGTCAACAGTTGCCGTGTGATTCACTTTGCATCAGGCTCGGACCCCAGATGCATCCCAAGCATTGAGCCGATCTTCTCGACCATCGCGTAGAGGACCAGTTGTTGAGTACAGGAAAATCATCTGTCCTCCCGAGTCAAGTGTAGGAGTGGCTGGGTAGGTTGGCTTTTGCGAACGAAAAGGGGCAGGCGGCCGATCGTGGCGCCTGTACTGGAATTTCGGCTGCCGCCTACTTTCGTTTCAGGTGTAAGGTGCAGGTCTCGCCGGGGGTCAGCACAGTAGAACAGGAGAACTTGGCCTCGAGGATGGTGGTCAGCGCGCCCAACAGAATGCCCCCCCAGGGGCAGGCCGTTCCGTCGAACTCATAGTGTCCCACCTTCTTGGGGCAGATATAGCACTGGGCGATCCGTACCAGGTATCCTCCATCGACCTCTTCGAATACCATCTGGTCGGCCAGTCCTTCGTGCCGGGCGTAGGCGATCAGGTCGTCCGCTGACTCTAGCGCAACGCCCTGTTCGCGGGCAAAGCGCACCAGCTCCCGGCCCGCGTATTCGCCGGCGAGATTGGCGATGGCCTGGGCGCCGCCGCGCCCTATCACCTCGCGGGTGCCGACCATATAGCCGATCACGATCGCGTTCAGCAGGCGTAATGTGCCGTACTGCGACATCCTACCCCCTAGCGTTTTCCCTTGGGTTCATTGTGTTTGTCAGTATAGCATCAAGACCCCGGGCTGTCAACGCAGGCGCGCGGTGGCACCGGGGCTCCGTCAAAGTCGAGCATCAGGTCTCCACCAAGGCTCACAGTCCCGTCTCGGGGACGTTGTGCGCTGCCAATGCTGCCTGTCGCCCCGAGACGGGGCTCCAAGCTCGACAGTCTAGCGTCTGTCAAGCGACTTTGCGGTAGCCCTGGGCGTGGCGCTCTACGGCAGTGGCGGCTCGGGCGTCTCCTGAAGCCGCTGAGGGCGCCCCTGGAAGCGCTGGTAGCGGAAGATATCCCTGACCGTTACGCCCAGGTAGGCCCTGCCATCCTGTCCTGGATGCTCTCCCAGCTGAACCTGGATGTCCCTTGCGGCTTGGTCGGCTGGGTGGAAGACACCCAGGGTTACCGTGTCGCCTGGCTCGCGGCTGGCGATGGCCTCTGTCAGTGCCCGGGCGCTATCGAGCGCCTCGCCGTCCAGCGACGAGATCAGGTCCCCGTGCTGCAGGCCGGCGTCGGCTGCCGGGCTGCCGTCTGTTACCGACATGACCATGACGCGCGCTCCGCCCAGCATCCCGGGCAGGGGCATCTCTTCCCAGGGCCATACATCCTGTTCGGCGAAGGGTATCTCTTCCAGCTCCATCCACTCTGACACGGCGGGCCGGTAGCGCACGCCCAGGTAAGGTGCCCCTTCCTCATTGCTGTCCTCGCCCAGGGTCACGCGCACCGCATAGGGCTCTGCACCATCCTCTCCCTGCACCTGGAGGGTCAGCCGGTCGCCAGGTTCATACTGGGCGATCAACCCGGCCAGGTCACCCTCCTGTCCGACCGCCTGGCGGCCAACCGCAACGATCAGGTCGCCTACCTGGAGACCGGCCTCTTCAGCCGGACTGCCCGGCTCGATTGCGACGATCACTGCCCCGAGAATATCCTGGCGGGGTACTTTTTCCTCATAGATCTCCTCGGCTTGCAGCTGCCGCGTGTCCTGGGAGGACACGACATGGTCGACTCGCAGCACGCCATACATCACGGCCCCGCCGATGACCATGCCCACGCAGAGTGCAAGGGCGACACCGGCCGCAATGAGCAATGCTATACCTATACGCTTCTGATTATCCATCGTACCCTCCTGCCATCCAGCCCGCTCGCCCCACCCATCACCAGCAGGCATTCGGGCCTTTTTCCGCCAAATCCGGCGGTTGCTTGTCCGATAACCCCGCTATTATTGTAGCCAATCTGATTTGAAAGGGCAAGCTGCCCAGTTGCGGCGGCCATTGGCAAGATCCTGTCAGCCCCATGTCAGCCAGCAGTTGCATTCTGGGTGTAGAATAGTGGCGAGGGGGAGGCAATGGCCACCCAGTCGCAGCCATTCTACACTTGCCTCCACGTAGAAACAGAGGTAGAATGGGTTGGGAGCAGAGGAGTAGGACTGTGAGAGGCAAAACCGATATCCTGGGCAGCATCGAGGTTGACGTCACGGGCTTTTTTACCACGCATCACCACCTGGAAGCGGGGTGGGGCGAGCTCGCTGAGCTCACCTTTCCAGCCTTCAGCCAGAGTGCCACCTATCAGACCGTTGACGGGCGACAGGTCAGCATGCAAAAGACTCACTGGCTGGGCACTGCCTACGAGACCGTCGACAGGGGTGTCGTGCGCGGCACGGCCGACCGGCCCGGGCTATTCCGCCGGGACATGGCCGTGCAGTTCGACGGTCGGGACTACTGGCTGGAGCCCGAGGGCATGCTGAAGCAGGGCTGGTTCTTGCTGGACGCGGAGCGGCAGGTGCTCCTAGAGATCCAGCCGCGCGGCGTATTCAGACAGGGCGCCTACATCACTGTCCACAGTAGCATCGAGCTGGATCTCATAGCCTTTGCCTACTACCTGGTGCACATGCGCCAGCAGGAGGATGCTGCTGCCGTGGCGGCTACTAGCTAGACCAGGCCAGCCCGGTCCGGTCCGAAGACTGACTCGCTGTGTCTGATCGGCTCGCGCTGGACAACAGTCCAGCGCACTCTGCGGATGGACTGGCCGTGTTTGATCGGCTCGCGCTGGACAACAATCCAGCGCATTCCACAACTCGTGGCCCGCGGAGCGCGGCTGATGCCACGCCACAATCCACGGAGGTTGGGGGTATTGTGATCCAAGTCGAGAACCTCTTCAAGCACTATGCCCGCGTCAAGGCGGTCGACGGTGTGAGCTTTGACGTGGGTTCTGGCGAGATCTTTGGCTTGCTGGGTCCCAACGGCGCGGGCAAGACGACAATCATCCGCACGCTGATGGACATAATCAAGCCCGATCGGGGCACCATTCAGATCATGGGCCAGCCCGTGAGCCAGGCCAGCAAAGCGCGCATCGGCTATCTGCCGGAGGAGCGTGGTCTCTACCAGAACTACCGGCTGCTGGAGTGCCTGACATACCTGGGCGCACTCAAGGGCATGGCCCGCGCCGACGCACGCCAGCGGGCCATGGGCCTCCTGGAGCGGGCCGGACTGGAGGAGTATGCCACCCGCAAAATCAAGGAATTGAGCAAAGGCATGACCCAGAAAGCCCAGTTTGTGGCAGCCATCGTCCACGACCCTGAGATGCTGATCATGGACGAGCCATTCCAGGGATTGGACCCCGTCAACACTGCACTGCTCAAGACCATTTTGCAGGAGGAACAGGCCCGGGGCAGGACCATCATCCTCAGTACCCACAATATGAACCAGGTGGAGGAGATGTGCGACCGCATCCTGCTGATCGATCATGGGCAAGCAGTTCTTTACGGTCCACTTGACGAGATCAAGGATCGGTATGCCGAACACGCCGTGCTCCTGGAATGCGACGCGCTTCCCGAAAGCCTGGCGGGTGTGCAGCGAGTTGAACGCCATGACCGGAGCTATGAGCTGATCCTCGAACCGGATGCCACTCCCAAGTCGATCCTGCGGCAGCTGGTAGATGCAGATGTCACTGTCGAGCGGTTCGAGGTCTCCACGCCACCTCTCGAGGAGATCTTTGTCGACGTAGTGGGGGGCACGCGATGAGCCAGATACTATTGGTCGCCGGGCAGGAGCTCTGGATCAATCTGCGTCGTCCGGGATTCATCCTAATGACGCTGCTCGTCCCCGCGCTCGGAGGGCTGGCCCTGCTGCTAGGTTCATTGCTGGGCAGTGATGTGGAAGGCTTCCTTGAGTCGCAGTTCACCCCTCAGGACACGGTGACGGGTTATGTGGACCACAGCGACCTGCTCGATGCCGAGCTGCCGCAGTACGTTGGCCGGTTCATCGCCTATCCAGATGAGGCGTTAGGAAGGGGGGCGCTGCTGGCGGAGGAGATCGATGCCCTCGTGGTCCTGCCCGAGGATTATATGGATTCGGGCAGAGTAGTCGTGTACGGCATCGGCGGCGGCTTCTCAACCTTTGTCGCGGCGGACGAGGGCGACCTGCGCAGTTTCCTGGTTGCCAGCTTGCTGGAAGGGAAGGTCGACGCTGCCATCCGGGACCGCGCTCTCGCGCCCATGAAGCTGGAAACGGTCACCCTGAACGAGAAGGGCGAAGAGAGCGAAGAAAGCGCCTTTAGCCTGGTGGGCGATTTCGTACTGCCCTATGCATTCTCGATCCTGTTTGTCATGACCCTCTTTACCACATCGGGGTTTCTCCTCCAGGGAGTGAGTGAGGAGAAGGAGGGGCGCATCATCGAGATCCTGCTTTCGTCCATCAGCTCCACCCAGCTGCTCGCGGGCAAGATCCTGGGCCTGGGAGCGCTGGGCCTGATCCAGGTGATCGTCTGGATCGGCGCAGGTGCCGCCCTGCTCAGCGCGGCGACGGCGATCTTTGCCATGGCGGGCATAATGAAATTCAGTCTGGGTACCATCGCACTGGCTCTGGTCTACTTTGTGCTGGGCTACCTGCTTTTCGCCACATTGATGGCTGTGGCTGGATCGATGGGCACCACCCAGCGCGAGAGCCAGCAGATCGCCAGCCTCTTTTCACTGGCTGCGGCGATTCCGTTCATGGCCATCAGTTTTGTGTTCACCAACCCGCATTCGCCGCTGGCCGTGGCGCTGAGCTACATCCCACTGACCTCGCCGGTGATGATGCTGCTGCGGCTTGGGATCAGCGACGTGCCGCCGGCCGAGATTGCCATCAGCCTGGTGTTGCTGGTGGCGGGTATTGCCTTGAGCCTGTGGGCGGGAGCAAAGATCTTTCGGGCCAGCCTGCTCATGTACGGCAAGCGCCCAAGTCTTCGGGACATGGCCCGGGCTTTTAGTCAGGCGTAGCCTTTTTCGCACAGCAGCTTACGCGCGCGTTGTGGGCGCTTTGGCGTCAGAGCGGGGCGCGTAACCATGGGAATCCTAGAAATGAGGAGGAAGACATGAACGAGCAACAATCACCGAGTCAGAATGAGAGGACCCTGGCCGCGCTGGCGCACGGCAGCATCCTGCTGGGGCTTCTGAGCAATGGCGTCGGTGGCATCGTCGCCGCGCTGGTGATCTGGGCCACACAGAAGGACAAATCGCCCTACGCCGCCGCGCAGGCGCTCCAATCGATGGCCTACCAGGGGCTGACTTTTATCGTCACCATGATCGCCTGGTGCTGCTGGGGCGTCCTGTACATGCTGCTGATCATGGTCCCCCTGGTGAGCAATCCTGGGGCCTACGAGGCTGCACCGCCCGCAGGGTTGTGGGTAGGGTTGGCCTTGATACTTGTGCCGCTGGCCCTGTGGGGCTTTATGATCGCCTACGGGCTCTATGGGGCCGTGCGCTGCATGGGCGGGCACGACTTCAAATACGCCGTCATTGGGAACTGGCTGGAGAGCCAGCGCTAGGTAGGCGGCTTGGAGCCAGCACCCGGGATTGACGGTTGGGCAAGTGCGGGGGACCGTCGGGCAAGCACGGAGACTTGCCCCTACCGCGCTTGGTGGTGGATTTCGGAGGGATTTTCGCGACTGCCCGTAACTTCTCGTGTACTTGTGCGGTATACACTTCGGAC
>JASFLR010000067.1:0-9300 GCA_050117995.1 Anaerolineae bacterium | reverse complement strand
ACGTGCGCCATCAATGCGCAGGTGCTCGGGAGCCCGGGTGTCTACGAGAACACCGTCACCGCGTCCGGCGTCGACTGGAACCAGGATCCAGTCTCCGACACTGATACGGCGTCGGTGACGATCGCCAGCGCGCCTCCGGGCGACATCCAGGTGCAAAAGACCGCCGAGCCAACGCAACTCACCGAGCCCGGGGGGACGGTGGAGTTTGCCTTTATCGTGGAGAATCCTTCATCGATCACCATCACCCTGGAGAGCCTCGTCGACTCGGTGTACGGTCCGCTCGAGCAGGCGGATGGCGACTGTGCGGTACCACAGACGCTAGGTCCTGCTGGCACCTATGCGTGCTCTATCAGTGCGCAGGTGCTCGGGAGCCCGGGTATCTACGAGAACGCTGTCACCGCGTCCGGCGTCGACTGGAACCAGGACCCGGTCTCCGACACTGACACGGCGTCCGTGATGATCATCATGGAACCTCCCAATACCGGCGTTGGACCGGCAACAGCAGCCATTGTTGGTGCAATGGCAGCTGGTGGACTTGCGCTACTTGTGGCGGGAGCAGCTCTTCAGCGCAAGACGGCACCATAGTTTGACCCGCCTGTAAGCTTGGATACTGCGCGCGTCTTGCGGGAGCGCACTGCCTGGCCTCCCTGCTAACCCCCGCCCGGCTTGCGACCGGCCTCCCATTGTGATAGAATGCACAAAACGCGTTCTGCAGAGGTATGCAATGCAGCTATTGAACCGCGATGATGTCCAACCCTATGTCGGCGATGACGGAGCGATTGTCCGCGAGCTGGCCTCCCCGGCCAACTCAGGCCTCACCCGCCACAGTCTAGCCGAGATCCGGCATCCGCCAGGCACCGCCAGTCAGGAGCACTATCACACAGAGGCCGAGGAGGTGTACTATGTCATCGGCGGGCAGGGCGGGGTCCGCGTCGACGGCGAGACGCGTAAAATCGGCTCTGGCGACTTGGTAGTCATCCTTCCGGGGCAGCGACACACCGTCTGGCAGGAGGGCGAGGGGGACCTGGTGCTGTTGGTCAGCTGCGTGCCGGCCTATTCGGTGGAGGAGGTCGTCTTCACCGAGTGAGATGAGAGAGATAGGGTTGGTGCTTGCCCCTCACGTACTCCAGGGGGGCGCTGATGCATAGAGGAGGTCAGAGTAGGTGACGGGAGTTCTATGGGCCATCGTAGCTGGAATGGGATTCGGCGTCTTCCAGTCCTTCAACCGCAGGGCTGGGCGCAGCATCGACAGCTATCTATCCACGTTTTTGCTGCTTGTAGTCAGTTCCATCGTACTCGTCATCGTGTCACTTCTGACAGAAGACCTGAGCGTGCTGGGAGGAGCGCCCGTAATAGCCTACGTCAACTTTGGGCTGGCTGGCTTTGTGCATTTCTTCCTAGGCTGGACCTTTCTTACCCTGAGCCAGAAATTGGTGGGTGCTGCGCGAACTGGCGCGCTGATCGGGACTACACCCCTCTTTGCGTTCGGCGTGGGCCTGGTGTTCTTTGACGAGGTCCTGAGCTTGCCCGTAATCATCGGCGTCATCCTGGTGATCGCGGGCGTGTATCTGGTGTCCAATGGCTGAGGCAGGGAAGGAGTCTTCAGAAGTGACCCAAGGCACTGACACGATTGAGGTCACCTGGCGCAACTCGCTATTTGGCCTCGGTACTGCCATCTGTTTTGCCATCAGCGCGATCTTTATCCGCAACGGCTTGGAGGTGCTGCCATCGCCGTTGTTGGGCGTTACCATTGGCATGGTCATCACGACCGCTGCCTATGGGGTCGTCCTCCTCTTCCGGCGCAAGCGGATCCAGCAGGGTCCCATTCCGCGGGACGCGTGGTTCTTCCAAATAGCGGCAGGCGTTTTTGTCGGTCTGTCAACGTGGGCGCGTTGGATAGCGCTGGACATGGCTCAGGTGGCAGTGGTGATGGCCCTGGGCCGATTGAACGTGCCGGTGGTCATTTTCCTGGCGCCGCTGCTCGTCGGGCGGAAGGCAGAACAGGTCACGGCCCGGGTATGGCTGGGCGCTGCCCTGATCGTCGCTGGTGCTGTGCTTCTGAATATCTACTCATGAGGACGTGATAGCGCTCAACAAGGATCACTGTCCGGGCCAAATGCGAGTACCTTGCCCTGCAAACATCCATTGGTGGCTGGGCCCAATGCAGCAGTCAAGGTCTTGCACGTCATCCCTGGCGAGTGGCACCCGGCGTGCCGGGTGGGCGTGAGTGAGCGGTGTTGTTCGTAACCTGTGTGCGTCTGGTGTTTGTCTCTGGAAGACAGACCGGTAAGGCATCGGAAGGTGTGGTGGTGAGGTCAGTAGAGCCGGCGTCGTGGACCGCATGCCCACATCGAGCTTGAAGAACTCTGTTTGACATACTGGGACTCATAATGGTAAACTAGCTGGACTGATGGGCATCTAGCTGGAGGTTCTGCATGGTGGATCGGACATCATACCGGGCTGAAAAGGACGTATCTGTCGCGCAGAATCAGCAGGTTGGAAAGCTGGGAGCCGCCGATACCACAGTCTACCCCGTCCTTGCTGTCCACAGCGTGGTCGACGCGATCCTTCAGACGTTGATCTATGCCGATCTGTTTGACTATCCACTCAAACTGCAGGAGATACACCGCTTCTTGACCGGGTATGCAGCTTCCTTAGCAACCATCGAGGAAGCGTTGAGCCGCCATCCTGTACTTTGCGAACGGACGAGCTCAATCGGTCCCTTCTGGTTCCTGGCAGGGCGCGAGCGCTTGGTCGGCTTGCGGGAGGAGCGAGAGGGCTTCTCGCAGACTCTTTGGTGCAAGGCGCGACGCTATGTATGGCTGATGGCTGCGATGCCATTCTTGCGGATGGTCTCGATCACTGGCTCTTTGGCCATGAACAATGCCAGCAGCGCGCAGGACGACATCGACCTTTTGATCGTCGCCGCCAAGGGCCGGGTTTGGCTAACACGAGGGCTAGTGATCCTGGTGGTGCGCCTGGCAGAGCGGATGAGTATCGAGCTGTGTCCCAACTATATCCTTTCCGAAAACTATCTTCATCTGGACGAACCCAGCCTATTCATCGCCCACGAGTTGGCCCAGCTGGTACCGCTGTACGGCCTGGAAACATATCACCGCTTGTTGGAAAACAATGCCTGGGTGATCGACTATCTACCCAACGCTTTGCCCCTTGATGCTTCCATCGATGGCATCGGGGGCCTTCGGCACGGGGGGCAGAAGCTATTAGAGGCCGCCTTGGCTGGCAGGGTTGGTGATGCCGTCGAGCGATGGGAGCGCGAGCGCAAGATCCCTCGTCTTCTTCAAACGGCTGAACAAAGAGGGGGGACGGAAGTCATCTATACTCCTAATCTGTGCAAGGGCCACGTAAATGACCACGCATCCACTGTGCGTGATCTCTATGTGGAGCGTCTGGCCAAGTATGCGCCTGAAAGATCAGGGGAACGGTGATACGCATGAGAGAGAGGATGGCCCGCTGGACAGAAAGGCTGAGCATCTGGGCCCTGTCCGGCTTGTTGATCACACTTCCCTTCTGGCGACACCGTGTTCTACTCCATCGTGCTGGCGGCGCGATCTTTTTCGAATTCCGTGACATCACACTGTACACCAATGACCTACTCTGGTGGGCCGCAGTGGGTGTCTGTTTTCTGAGCTGCCTTCTTCGGCCGACGCCTCGGGCGCTGCGTCTGGGACCGTGGTTCATCTCCGGTTCGCTAGCCGCCATCCTGGCTCTCAGTGTCCTCGGCATTCCCTTTGCCTT
This sequence comes from Anaerolineae bacterium, assembly GCA_050117995.1. Lineage (GTDB taxonomy): Bacteria > Chloroflexota > Anaerolineae > JAAYZQ01 > JAAYZQ01 > JBFFCR01. Next base: position 5,541 of record JASFLR010000067.1, on the reverse strand, counting down.
CGATCAACTCTATGCCAGCTACCAGACGGTGCGGCTGCTGCTTTTGGCTTTTCTATATCTGATGATCCTAAACGTCTCCTTGACCCCAGGCATTGTCGCCTGGTCGCTGGCTGCTTCTATGACGCTGGAGGCGGTTTTTGCCCTGCCGCAGTCTGTCCTTGGAAGCTCGCTGGGTCTCGAGCGGCTGGGGGAGGTTACCGTCAAAGCCGCTTGGCCCGGGGCCAGTGTGGTCATGGTCGGTGAGCAGCGCTGGTTGCGCGCCTATGGCCTGACACAGCACCCTAACCTCTTGGGGGGCTGCATGATGGTCATGCTCTTGCTGGTAGCAGGCTTCTACCTCAAGCAGTCGGGCTGGCGCAGATTTCCCCTACTCATCGCTTTGGGCCTGGGTTTCTCCACGCTGCTACTTACCTTCTCGCGAGCGGCCTGGTTGGGCACAGGGCTGGGCGGTGCAGTGATGCTTGCCCTGTTGCTATGGACTCGCCGTCGAAGGCATTGGTCTCCGAGTAGATCCACAGTTCTTCTCCTGATCACACTCTTCCTGGTCATCGGTGCCATTTTTGCCATCGTCAACTGGCCGCTGCTGCAACCCCGACTGGGTCTGACTTCTCAGGGCGCGGAGATCCGCTCGGTAGAGTCACGGGCCATGCAACTGCGCGCAGCCTGGATATTGATCAAGGAGCGACCGTGGCTTGGTGTGGGCATTGGGAATTATCCTGTGGCGCTTTATGAACTCGCGCGTGAGGCAGTCTCAGCCTATCCTGTTTTTCAGCCAGTGCACAACGTTGCTCTGCTTTCTACAGCCGAACTGGGATTCCTGGGAGGTATGATCTGGCTGGGGTTGATGGCCGCTCCCTGGGCGGCGCTTTGGCGTAAACGCTGGCAGGTGCAGGTCACGTCTTGGTGGGCTGGACTGAGTGGGGCTTTGGCCGCTTTGGCCGTGGTAAGCTTCTTTGACTATTATGTATGGTCTTCACACCAGGGTCGGCTGCTGCTATGGCTAGTGTTTGGCCTGTGGGCAAGAGAATGGATCCTTGGAGTTGGGAGAGATGTGAACAGATGACTGACCTCTTGTTGGTAAACCCGCTCTACCTGAAAGATGACCCGGTGGAGCAGCGTTTGATGACCCCCTACTTCCCACTGGGACTCCTCTACCTAGCAGCAACCGCCCGCCGGGCGGGATACGACGTCTCGATCTACGATGCGATGTTTCAGACCGATGACCAGGCATTCATCGACGCCTTGGAACGCGAACGGCCGAAGGTTGTGGGCATTGGCATCCTGAGTACGGTGCGGACTGCGGCCCTGCGCCTGGCGGAGCTGGCCCAAAGGCACGGGGCCAGTGTTATCGTGGGTGGGGCAGATCCCACCGGTCGGCCAGCAAGTTACCTGGACTATCGGAGCAACGGTGACTGGCCCATCGACGTGGTAGTGGTCGGTGAGGGTGAGCAAACCCTGTTGGAGCTTCTACCCATCCTCCTTGCGGATAGGCCTGCAGGCGATCAATTGGCTCGGGTGAAAGGGCTGGCCTACCGTGATGACAATGGACAGACGATCAAGACACGGGATCGAATCCACTGTTCAGACCTCGACAGTCTACCCGTCCCGGCGCGTGACCTCATCGATGTGGAAGCCTACCGACATGCCTGGCAGAGCCGCCACAGTATTTTTTCCCTCTCGATTATTGCTACGCGCGGATGTCCCTATGGCTGTAAGTGGTGTCAGAAGAGCGTCTTTGGGCGTAGCTTCCGACCGCGCTCAGCAGGGGCAGTGGCTGAAGAACTGCGTGCCATCAAGGAGCGATATCATCCAGACCAGATCCGCATCGTCGACGACGTCATGGGCATCGACCCGAAGTGGGTGAGAGACTGGCACGATGCGGTGCTGGAGCGCGATGCGGTGATTCCCTTCGAGTGCCTTTCCCGCGTGGACTTGATGGATGAGGAGTTGGTCGGCTTGCTCAAGGAAGCTGGCTGCGTCCGTATCGCATTTGGCGCAGAGTCTGGTTCGCAGAAGGTACTCAATGCCATGAACAAGGGGATCCAGGTGGGCCAGATCCGCCAGGCCGCTGAGCTATGCCGTCGCTATGGCATTGAGATTTATTTCTACATCATGCTCGGCTACCCCGGTGAGGAGTGGGCAGACATTCGTGAGACAGTCCAGTTGCTCAGGGACACCCGTCCCGACGTCTTCAGTTCGACCATTGCCTACCCGCTGCCTGGGACCGATTTCTACGAAGAGGTCAAGCATCGCCTGCTAGACATGCCTGACTGGGACTATACTGCCGAGAACCGCCTGCTATTCCAGAGGCCATACTCCACGCGATTCTATAAATGGGTGCAGCGTTGGCTGCACCAGGAGTGGCATACGGCGCGCCTGCGCGAGGGCGAGGAATATGCCTCGGCCTTGAGGAGAATGCGTCGCCTGGGCAGTCGGTGGGTCACCCGCGGCATAGTTGAGTTCTTCCGGTTGTACGATAGGGTCCGAGATGCGGATCTGGGGTAGTGAGTTGCAGGAACTAGCGGCTCTCCCGCCGCCTCTCCCGGTAGGAGGAAGCCTGTGAGTGATCATTACGGACAGATCGCCCAGGCCTTTGACCGGGCTGCGGGGACCTATGATGAACTCTATCAGCGAAATTCCATTATGGCATGGATGCGGGCCGAGAGCCTGGCGACGCTACGGGCCGGCTTTGCACCCGGCGGCCATCTGCTGGAGCTAGGCTGTGGCACCGGTGAGGAAGCGCTGGCTCTCAGCCAGCTGGGATATCAGGTTGTAGCCACCGATGTCTCCCCAATGATGATCGAGAAGGCGCGCGCCAAGGCCCAGGCCATCCGGGCACCCGGTGTTACCTGGCAGGCCCTTCCCGCGGGACAGCTGGCTGAACTGACCGTCGACTATGGGCTCGGTGCCTTTGACGGTGCGTACTCGAGCTTTGGCGCGTTGAATTGCGAACCTGAGCTCGGATCGGTTGCGGTTGCCCTGTTCGATCTACTGCGTCCTGGAGCAGTGCTGATCTGCTCGGTGATGAACCGTTGGTGCATGTGGGAGATGCTCTGGGCGCTATTGCATATGCAGCCCCGTACGGCCTTCCGGAGGCTTGCTCGGGGATGGGTTGCTGCTGGTCTGGCGGGTGCAGACGGGCGCCTGGCGGTGCGAACACGTTACTATGGACCGCGAGGCTTTGTGCGTGCTATGGAACCGTACTTCAAACAGATAGCCGTCCGCGGCCTCCCCGTATTCTTGCCACCGCCCTATCTTGACCACTTGCCAGCACAATACCCCGACCTCTTGGCGCGGCTGGAGGCGCTCGAGCGCCAATTCGGAAGCCGATTTCCTTTCTATAGTCTGGGCGATCACTTCCTGGTCACGATGGTGCGCGCCGGAAATGGGGAGACCTGATGCCGGACGTGTGCTGGGCTGTGCTGAGCTGTCCCTATCGCTGTAGCGTCATCCATTCCACCGATCGCGTGGAATGGCCCATAGGCTACATTGCGTGTGGGCAGCAGCTCGCGCTCACGGATAGGATCCCAGCGTTGCTGCGCCGTGAGGACGTCGACAGTCTGGCTGCCTTCAGCCAGGCCTGCGGCGAGGAGCAGTTGCGTGAAGTCCGCATCCCGCTTTCTCCCGAGCAGCCGTTATGATCGCCAGGACTTTCTTTCGTGTATTGGCCGCAACCGTAATACCGATGCTCCTCTTGGGCTGCCAGAGCTCCCCCGCGCCAGTTAGGGAACTGGGCCAGGGTCACCGGTTCAAGCCCACCTCCGATCCGGTGATCTCTTCAGCGATAGCGCATGATCTGGATGGGGACGGCATCAAGGAGATTGCCGTCGGGTCCTGGGATGGGAGCTTTTACCTGCTGGACCATACGCTGAGCGACCTGGAGGGTTGGCCTCAGCACAGCCCCAAAGGCTTTTTCTCCTCGCCAGCCCTGGCTGACCTGGATGGCGATGGCCGACCAGAGATCCTGGTTGGTTCCGAGGCGGGAAAGCTTTTTGCCTGGCAGGCTGATGGTCGGGATGCTCCATCTTTTCCTCTAGATCTCGGGTACAAGCTGTGGTCCTCGCCCACCATCCTCGATGGACCACGTATCGCGGTTGGAGGCCTGGAGGAGATGTTTCTGTTCGATGCAGAAGGACGGCTCGTGGCTGGCTGGCCGCAACCGATCGAGGGTTGGCCAGATGCCACAGCTGCCCATGTCCACGACCTTTTGGTCGTGACCACGCTGACGCCGGGTGATCCATCACATGGCTGGCTATACGCCTGGCATGAGGATGGTCGTCGATTGCCTGGATTTCCGGTGGAATTGCCCATGGACTCGGACTCCTCGCCGGCTTTGGCTGATCTGGATGGCGACGGTCAGGTGTGGATCGTATTTGGCGATGACGCGGGATGGTTGCACGTCATCGACACCAATGGCCTTGAGCGCACCGGCTTCCCGGTGCGGTCCGTCGGTCCTCAGCCCGGCCCGACGCCAACACCCCATCCCCCGGGTGGCAATATCTACTCCATTGAAGCATCGCCAGCCATCGGGGATCTGGACGGCGACGGAAAGCTGGATATTGCTGTGGGTTCCTGGGATGGGCGCATGTACCTTTGGGATAGCAGCGGTGAGCTACTGCCGGGTTGGCCTATTTCGGTGGAAGATCAAATCATCTCTTCGGCGGCGCTGGTGGATCTGGATGGCGATGACCGGCTTGACATCGTGGTCGGCTCCAAGGACGGCCGTCTCTATGGTTGGACAGTAGAGGGGCGGGCATTGCCACGGTTTCCCTTTGAGTTGGGTGCGCCGGTCTTTGCCTCGCCCTGGGTTGGTGATCTGGAAGGGGACTGCTGGGCCGATATCGTGGTCGGGGCCAACAATGGTATTCATCTCTTGGAGGATGTGGGCCCCCTGGGCCGGCAGGCCTGGCCCACCTTTCACCAAAACGCTCGCAGAACTGGGGCCGCGCCATGAGGCTGAAGCGCGGATTAGCGCTGCTGTTGGGGCTCCTGGTCCTGTTTCTCGTCGTCAAGGAAACCCGAGAACCCTATCTCTGGTTGTTCGTAGACGATTGGATCCATGCCAAGCCCCCGCCACAAACACTCCCTCTTGGGGAAGATCTGGCCCTGCGGTTATACGCAGATCCGCGACCCCATATCGGCAAAATTGCACGGTTGCAAAAGGGTGCGGTCCTGGTCGTCGATGACCAGGAGCTTGTCGAGGAGGGGTTCGGGTTTGGCCTTCCCCTGATCGAGGTAGCAGGACAGGCCTACCTCTCCCGATCAGCCACCGTTGAGAGGGTGGATAGCACGCTGGTCAAGCACTACGAGATGGATACACTGGACACACCGTCGGGCTTTTTGAGACGCAAGTACGAACCGGTCGCGTCCATCGGAACTGTAGTTGTCAGCTATACCGTAGGTGCTCAAGCAATCGTAGTAGATGTCGATCTCTCAGGTCTGGAGACAACCTGGAATCGGGCCTATCTGATGAACGAACAGGGGGCACGCGTCTTCACCCGCTACGAGGAGGCGGGACTGGTGGCCGAGGGAGAGCAACTC
>JASFLR010000066.1:0-9313 GCA_050117995.1 Anaerolineae bacterium | reverse complement strand
TCAAAGTAGTGCAGTATCCCCTCGTGTATCGCTTGCGCGATCTGCCCGCGGCGGCAGCTCAGGTCAGGACATTCCCCACCTCCGATGGCATTCACAAGAAGCTCCGCCTCGTACGCGTTGGACATGAAGAGCGGTTCCATCATCGCCGCCGGCATGTCGCTCTTGAGCATGACCCCGGAGTTAAAGCGGACCAGGCCAAAGTCGTAGAAATCGTACGGATAGTCTTCCGGCAGCGCGTCCCGCAGCATGGGGTACATCACCTCGTGGATAGCACCAGCCAGCGCCATATCATCCTCGTGGACGTACAGACCCATCGAGCCGTCGTGATAGTCGTCGGCCATGCTGTTGGTGTGCACCGACACCAGGATCGTGGCCTGCTGTTCGTTGCAGAAGGTGTACCGGTCACTGTTGTCCAGATACGAGTCGCCGGTGCGGGTCATGACGACCTCCGCCCCGTCCCTCTCCAGCAGCCCCTTGAGGGCGTACGACACATCGAGATTGATATCGCTCTCCTCGAGACCAAAGACCACATTCACTGCCCCTGGATCGCTGCCGCCGTGACCCGGGTCGAGGCACACCTTGACCGCGGACAGTGGGCCTGTAGCCTGGGCAGGAGGCACCACCAGCACGGACAGCATGAGTAGTGCCAGAATCAGGCCAGTCAAGACAGTCGATCGCATCTTCATCTTATCCTCCTCTCGTAGGACGGCAGGTTGTTGGTTATTCATGCTCTCGCGCTGCGCGCCGCAGCCAGACCATTATAGCAGAGATCGATGATAGATCAACTCGACGGCGGTGGGCACAAAAAAAGAGCCCGACGGTGGACGGGCGCCGCGCTGTGGCCTTTGCCCGGGGGGGAGCGCCCGTCCCATACCGTCGATGCGGGCTCTTGCAAGTGATACGATGCGTTCAATTTGTATACCGTATGACCTCCCAAAAGGTTACGGCCTGGGCCGCAAGAATGCAGAATTCCCCAGGAATCCAGGATTGACAAAGACCTATCCCTGGGCTAGAATAGTGCACCATTGATGCAAGGAGAGGGAAAGGACCTTCTATGAGCCAAGAACAACGTCCTACGGGCATGCGTGCCTTCTGGATAATCTGGGCAGGCCAGGTCGTTTCATTGCTGGGTACAGCCATGACCAACTTTGGCCTTACCATTTGGGCCTACGAAAAGACTGGTCAGGCCACGGCCCTGGCCCTGATCGGATTCTTCTTTATCACGCCCATGGTTATCCTCAGCCCCACAGCCGGCGCCATCGTCGACCGATCCAACCGCAAGACGATGATGATGCTCAGCGACCTGGCGGCAGGCCTGACGACCATTGTGCAGCTGGCGCTGCTGGTCACCGGCAATCTGGAGATATGGCATCTCTACATCACCGCCGCCGTCGCCGGTACCTTCCAGACCTTCCAATGGCCGGCCTTCTCCGCGGCCATTACCCTGATGGTGCCCAAGGAGCAGTACGGCCGGGCCAATGGATTGCTCCAACTGGCTAACGCTGCATCGGGCATCTTTGCCCCCCTTCTGGCAGCGGCGCTTCTGGGCTTCATCGGCCTCACCGGCATCATGGCTATTGACGTGGTCAGCTTTGCCTTTGCCATCGGCGCGCTGATCTTTGTCTTCATTCCGCAGCCGGAGCGCAGCGAGGCAGGACGGGAGGCCAAGGCCAACCTATGGGATGAATCCCTCTACGGATTCCGTCACATCCTCCGCCGCCGCAGCCTGCTAGGCCTCCAGCTCGTCTTCATGGGGGGGAACCTGTTCGCCGGTCTTGGTTTTACACTCATGGCCCCCTTGATCCTGGCCCGCACCGGCAACAACGAGCTGATCCTCGGCAGCGTCAACACGGCCGGCGCTGTCGGCGGAGTAGTCGGTGGCCTGGCCATGAGCGCCTGGGGCGGCCCAAAGCGCAGGGTGCTAGGCGTGCTCGGGGGATGGTTGCTATTCGGATTGTTGGGCGGGACCTTGTTTGGATTGGGCCAGGCCATTCCCATCTGGTTGATAGCGTCCTTTGCCGCAGCATTCTTCGGGCCGATCATTGACGCGTCGAACCAGGCCATCTGGCAGGCCAAGGTGGAACCCGACGTGCAGGGACGCGTCTTTGGCGTGCGCCGCATGATCGCCTGGGCCATCTCGCCGCTGGCCCACTTGATTGCCGGGCCGCTGGCCGACCACGTCTTTGAGCCGGCCATGCAGCCAGGCGGGGGGCTGGCAGGTACCTTTGGCCGCCTGGTGGGCACCGGCAATGGGGCGGGCATGTCACTGATCCTCGTCCTCTGTGGCATCGGGATCGCGCTGGTCGCCATCGTCGGCTATATGACACGCGTCGTGCGCAACGCCGAAGATATCCTGCCCGACTTTGATGCCATACCTGAAGAGGCGGCTATCCCGACAACCACCTAGGCAGCCAGTTGGCGCGGTGAAATGACTGCTCTTGGTTCGGGAGAAGGAGACGATCGATGAACGCTGAGCAATACCTCGACAGCTTGCTTTCCTTGCCGGGCATGTGGGGGCCGCAGGTATCCCGCGATGGCAAGTGGGTCGCCTGGACCTGGTTCCGGACCGGTCCGGCTGCCGACGTCTTTGTCGCGCCAACCGACGGATCTGCAGCACCCATCCGGCTCACCCAGACGCCCGATAACACCTTCGTCGTCTCCTGGGCGCCCGATGGCCGCGCCGTCATTGTCGAGCAGGACAGGGACGGCAACGAGCGGGCCCAGCTATTCCGCGTCAACCTGGACCGCCCGCTGGAGATGGTCCCGCTGACAGAGCCCGAGCCGGACTACTTTATCCGCGGCGGCGACCTGCATCCCAGCGGTCGCTGGCTGGTCTACGGCGCCAACGTCGATGATGCAACAGGTCGCGAGATTGAGCCTACCTGGATCTATCGCCTGGACCTGGAGACCGGTGAGCGGCGGGTGCTCGCTCGCCCGGAAAAGGGCGGCTGGACCATTCCGGATCTCAGCCCGACCGGCGCTCACGTGCTCTACGGCCGGAAGGACCTACATCCGGCCGGCTACCAGTACTGGGTGGTGGATATCGAAGGCAACGAGGATCGCGAGATCCTGAACTTTGGCGCCCAGGTCAAGACCTCGGCAAGCTGGTTCCCGGATGGCGAGCGCGTGCTGGCCATGGTCGAGACAGAGACCCACCGGCGCCTGGGCGTGCTGTACCTGGCGAGCGGGGAGATCCGCTGGCTGCTGGACGATCCTGCACGCAACATTGAGCGCGCCTTTGTACCACATGGCAGCGAGCAGATCGTGATCGTCGAGGCCCAACGCGCTCGCACTCGCTGTTCGCTGCTGAACCCCAACACCGGGGCCGAGACCCGTCTGCCAGAGATTCCCGGAAACCTGGTCCCCCTTGCCCCTGTCGCAGATGGGTCTTGGGCAGGCCAGTACTCCAGCTCGCAGCAGCCGGTGGACGTGGTGCAATTTGCCGTGGACAACCCCGAAAAGGAGCAATTCACCAGCTTATCGCGCATTTGGGAGCGAACCTCGCTGACAGCCAGCGACCTCACGCCCGCCGAAGACACCTCCTGGGAGTCGGTCGACGGTCTCGAGATCCAGGGCTGGCTCTACCGCCCCGGGCAAGAGGCGCGTGGCACCGTGGTGTACGTCCACGGCGGGCCATCGTACCACAGCCAGGATGCGATCAACAACCAGATCCAGTTCTTTGTGCGTCAGGGCTACAACGTGCTCGATCCCAACTATCGCGGCAGTACCGGCTTTGGCCTGGCCTTCCGCGAGGCCATCAAGAAGGATGGCTGGGGTGGACTGGAGCAGGAGGACATCCGCGCTGGCATACAGGCCCTGATCGCGCGCGGCATCGCCCATCCCGGGAGCGTGGGCATCACCGGTACGTCGTACGGAGGGTACTCTGCCTGGTGTGCCATCACCCGCTACCCACCCGAGGTGCTGGCAGCATCGGCGCCCATCTGCGGCATGACCGACCTCGTCGTCGACTATGAGACGACGCGCCCAGACCTGCGCCCCTACAGCGAGGAGATGATGGGTGGAAGCCCCACCGAGGTGCCCGAGCGTTACCAAGAACGCTCACCCATCAACCATGTGGGCAACATCAAAGGGGACCTGCTCATCGTTCAGGGCCTCCAGGATCCAAACGTCACGCCGGAGAACGTGCGCGCAGTGGAAGAGGCCCTGGGCGAGGCCGGCGTGCCCTACCAGCTCCTGGGATTTGAGGACGAGGGACACGGTATCTCCAAGCCCAAGAACCAAAAGGTGCTCTACCTGCGGCTCGAGGAGTTCTTTGCAAAGGCATTCTCGGCCGACGACGGCGCTGCCTAGGCGCGGCTGGATAGCAAGAGCGTAAGGCGGGGCGGTGTGCCCCGCCTCTTATAGGAGAGTACAATGCGCATTCATCGGATCGTGGCCCGTGAGACCAACTGCTACCTGCTCTGGGGGCGACGCGGCGTCATCCTCATCGACGCCGGCCCACCCGGCAGCGCAGAGGCGATCATCGCCGGCGCCCAGGAGGCTGGCGTCAGACCGCAAGACCTCCGCCTGATCTTGGTCACCCACGGTCACCTGGATCACTATGGTGGGGCAGCCGGGGTCAGAGACTGGTGCGGCGCGCCGGTGGCAGCCTCTCGGGGCGAGCCCGAGTTCAGCCAGGACCACCGCAATGCCCTGCCCCCGGCCCAAACTTTGCGCGGCAGCCTCTTCCGCTGGACCTATCTGCTCCTCGCCTCCAGGGCCAACTTTGCACCCCTCGAGGCAGATGTCCTCCTCGACGACAAATCGGACCTGTTGGAATACGGCCTGGAGGCCTGGACGGTCCTCCTGCCCGGGCACTCACCCGGCATGCTGGGCCTGGTCACCCCGGATGGCGACATCTTTGCCGGCGACCTGTTCGTCAACTATGCTGTGCCCAGCCAGCCGATCTACCTTTCCGACGCGGATGCCTGGCAGCAGAGCTACGAGCGCGTCCTGGAGCTCAGGCCCCGCATGGTTTACGTCGGTCACGGCGAGCCCTTTCCAGGGACGGATCTCGATTCTGTCTATCCGGCTCGTTACCAATTCCGCTGGTGGGTGCGCTGACAGGGCCCGCACAGATTTTGGATTCGCAGCAACCTAGATACATCGTTTCAGGAGACACAGATGCCCGAAGAAATCCGAGTGATGCTTAGCACCTTTGCCTTGCTATTCGTCGCCGAACTGGGCGACAAGACACAACTCGCCGTCATCAGCATGACGGCCAAGCACAAGATGCCCCTCTGGGTCTTTGTCGGCGCCACGGTGGCCCTCGCCGCGGTGACCGCCATTGGCGTGCTGGGGGGTGGGTTGCTCACCCGCATCATCCCCGAGATGGTTCTGCGCAAGATCGCCGCCGTCCTCTTTGTGATAATGGGCGTGCTGATGTGGTTCGACAAGATTTAGGAGACAAGCAAGCAAATCCCCACTTCCACCGTAGGGGCGACGCATCCCAGGCACGAATCTAATCCCACAGCACTCTCCGCAGAGCAGCAATCCTCTGCCACAGGCAAATTCCATCGAGGATGCGTCGCCCGTACCCCGTTTCCACCAAATCCAGCACACCAACGCGGTTTTGCCCAGATTGACTTTTCCCCCCAACTCGGATAAAATCCACCGGCTGCACCCGAGACCCTGGATCCACCGCCACACCCACACCTGCCATCGTCCGGGGTACGAGTATTACCCAGTAGAGGACCGAATCCATGGCAAAACGATGGGCAGCGTGGGCCGCGATCTTGTTGCTGGCAGCAACCCTGGCGCCAGCCTCCGAACCACGCACCATAGCCCGGGCCCAACCGGAGCCCGACTCGTGGCAGACCTACGAGGACGTCACCTTTGGCTACACCATCGCCTATCCCACGGGCTGGGAGCCCCAGGTCGCCTTTGAGAACCCGCCGGGCCAGCCGCACATCGTCCGCCAGCGCGTCGCCTTTCGCAGCCCGCAGCAGGCACAGGTCGAGATCGACGTCTGGGACCGGGACCCGGCCCTGCCCATGGACCAGTGGTTCAGCCAGGTGCAGAATATCACCACCACCGTCGAGATCAACGCCCTCGTCAGCGGGCAGGACGCCTACCTGCGGGTCCAGCCGGGCGGCTGCGGCGTGCCAACGATCTACGCCGCCTACGTCCCCTATGGCCACCGCGTGTACGAAATCTCCCACCCCAGCACCGGCGACCTGGTCGGCCTGTCTGCGTTCGACGCGATGCTGCGCTCCTTTGCGCTGCACGCCGTCGATCCCGCGGCACGTAGCCAGACCAGCCTGCCCGACTACCTGCCCTCAGCGCCCCTCACCTGTGGCACCAACATCTGCCCCAGCACTTGTTGGGGTGAATGCACTTTTGCCGCCATCAGCGAGGGCTGCTGCGGCTACCACCCCGTGCCCAAATGGCAGTGCGCCAAGGAATGCGTCGACGACCAGCCCGGGGACTTTGAGGGCAACTGCGTCTGGTGGGGGGCCTACACCCGCCCCGACGTTGGCGAATGGGCCAGCGGCAACGCCGACAACTGGGCTGACTCGGTCAGAAGCACGGGACAGCTCCCCATAGATCGCACTCCCAAGGTCGGCGACATCGTCGTCCACCCTGGCACCTCATACAACCATGTGGCCTACGTCGTCTGGGTATCGGCAGATCGCACCAGCTACATCAAGTCGGACATGGGCTGGTGCGGCGATTGTGACCCCACCCCCGACCAGTACGATCTACACACCGTAGACGCCGACGACGAATTCATCCACTGCGCGGGGGACCCGCCCATCCCGACGCGCGACTGGCAGTTCACCGACTGCCCCTTTGGCTGGACGCCGGGCAAGGGGTTCGCGGCCTCGCAACTGGACGGCTATGCCTGGGGCTTTGACCCCGCCGTCGATCCCTTCCTGCTCAGCCCCATCCTCGACGTGCCAGCCGACGAGTACCTCCACGTCATGGTCCGCATCTTTAGCCACGCCGCCGATACTACCGGCACGATCTACTTCACAACCGACTCCAGCCCGGGCTTTGACGAGGCCAAATCGGTCGATTTTGCCGTGACCAACGACGGCGCCTGGCACGACATCATCGTCGATATGACTGGCAACCCCAACTGGCAGGGCACCATCACCCGCCTGCGCGTCGATCCCGTCGGCAACGGCAACGCCGACAGCAGCTACGACGGCATCGGCATCGACCGCATCCGCTTCCTGCCCATGCTCCCCGAGTTGCCCGAGCATGTCTATCTGCCGCTGGTCATGCGTCGCGTGGGTAGCGGGGAGGAAAACCAGCCGCCCTACGAACCCAAGGATCCCTGGCCCCCGGACGGTGCCGTCGACCAGTTGCCGCCCATTCTCCTCACCTGGACCGGCGGTGACCCCGATGAGGACGAGGTCACCTACGACGTTTACCTCGACCCCGGCGACGTCGCCCCCCTGACGCCTGTCTGCGAGGACCTGGCCTACCCTGCCTGCGACCCGGGTGCCTTGTTCGAGGACACCAACTATACCTGGCAGGTGCTGGCCACCGACGCCCGCGGGGCTTTCAAGCTTGGCCCAATCTGGGAGCTGCACACCGCCCCAGCAAGCTGCGTCAACGTGGTCGGCAATGGCGGATTTGAGGACGACAGCGATTGGGTTCTCCCCTCCACTGCCTATCCTGCGCGCTACAGCACCGCCCAGGCCCGCAACGGCAGCCGCTCCATGCAGGTCGGCATCATCGACCCAGCCCAGGACAAGCTGAGCTACTCATCCGCGCAACAAGTCATCGCCATCCCCTCGGACGCAGAGAGCGCCAGTCTGCGCTTCTGGCTCTACACCCAGAGCGACGAGCCCGAGGCCGGCACCTCCACGGTCCCGGTCTTGGGCCCGCTGTCCACGTTGGCCGAAGATGCCCAGTATGTCTTCGTCTATGATAGCGACGGCAACATCCTACGCAGGAGGTACTGGCAGCCACCGCTCGACGACCGCGCCTGGACCGAGTACAGCATCGACCTGTCAGCCTTTGCCGGACAGACGGTCAAGCTGTACTTTGGCGTCTACAACGACGGCGATGGTGCCCCGACCGGCATGTACGTCGACGAGGTGACCCTGGTCGCCTGCCCGCCATAGGTTCACCATAGCCCCTCCCGCCCACGCCCACTCGGGTTGGACCACAGTCCAACCCACCCCCAACCTCCGCCACATCACAGTGCAGCCACACTCGCACAATCCCTAATGATGGACAAAGGTCTCCCGACCGAACCCGAGCACATAGCCACACCGTCACGCGAATTGAAATCGGCCCGTCATTCCCGCGCACGCGGAAATCCTGAGTGTAGCCACCTGGTAGGGGCACCCCCCATGGTTGCCCCAATACCCAGCCTACTAAGCTCGGGTTGGACCACAGTCCAGCCCGTCCCCCCATCCCATCGCTGGGAGCCGGCACTTGCACAATCCCCGAAAACTGCTATACTGGGCGCGGTCACTGCCAGCAACCACGCCGCTACCTCCTGCTCCTTCTGGCTGCTACTGTGTGGATCCCTTGCCGTTTATCTACCGGAAAGAGGACGAATAGGATACGACCGAGATGGCTACATGAAACCAACGCGCAGAGACCTGGCCCTATCGAGCTTTTTGGGATTTCTCTCCCACTTGCAGGTTACGGAAGCCCAGGCCGCCGAAGCCAATCGCCTCCGAGACGGCCTACTCGCGCGCCTCCAAGCCAGACGCATTCGTCACAGCGCAAGACAGAGCAAGCTGCACACCGGCGAGCTGTCGCCCGGTTGCGCCACCTGCGGCGCCGGTACCTGGTCCTGTGCCTATCTTACCAAGCAGTGCACCGCAGCCTGTTTCTTCTGCCCCAGCGAGCCCGGCAGCGATGGCTCCCTTCCCCGCGCCAACCGGATCCCCCTGCCCGGTCTTGAGGCGTACATCGCCTTCCTGCGCTTCTTCCGATTCCGCGGCGTGGCCTTTAGCGGAGGCGAGCCTCTCTTGGACTTTGAGGATTTGGTCACCTGGATAACCCGAATCAAGCAGGAATTCGGAGACGGCATCTATCTCTGGGTATACACCAATGGCGACTTGGTGGACGAGGACAAGCTGCGTGTCCTGCACCACGCAGGCTTGGACGAAGTTCGCATCAACATCCGGGCGCGGGACTACCAGCTGGCACCCATCAGCCTGGCACGGAAGTTCATCCAGACCGTCACCGTCGAGATTCCCACCATCCCTGAAGAGGTTGAAACCCTGAAAGAGCGGATTGTGGATCTGCACAGACTGGGGGTGGACCACCTCAACTTGCATCAGCTATTCGCCAACCAGGTCAACTACCGCTCCCTCGCAGAACGGAGCTACACCTTCTTGCC
>JASFLR010000065.1:0-9486 GCA_050117995.1 Anaerolineae bacterium | reverse complement strand
GGAGGCAGCTGATCCAAGCTGTCAGCCAGGGCCTCGAGTTGCTCGAGAATCTTTTTCAGGTCATCCTGGGTAGGTACCCCGCGTTTCTGAAGCGCCCTCTCCAGGGCTTGCTCGCCAGGCAAGCTGATGGCCGAGAGGTGGTAGCTCTGCGCCAGCAACTTGTCGCGGAGGCGGCGGCCCTCTTCCGCAGCCAACTCCCCGCGGCTTACCAGCGCCTGCAGCCGCTGTTCGATCTCCTCGTCCACGTGACGCGCCAATTCCAGCGGCGATGCGAGCGCGCGCCGCAGGTTGCTGAGCCTATCCCCGCCGGCCTGGATCAAGCCGGTTAGCACATTCTGGGGCAAAAAGTCCCTTTGCCTTCTCTCTTGCTCGAGGATGACCTGCGTCAGCGTCAGGGCGGTCAAGTCCTCGCCTGTGCTATGGTCCACCACCTGCACATCCTGTCCATCACGGATCAGGTGCGCGATCTGAGCCAGTGTCACATACGTTTTGGCTTCAGTGTTGTAGAGCTTTCGATTGGGATAGCGCTTGATCACCGGCATGGATCGACCTTTTCAGCGAGCAGCATCATCCGGGCATTGTAGCCCGGCGAAATTCGGGTGTCAACCCGATCTAAAAGCAAGAGGGGAGAGATCATGGTGAACGTCTCTCCCCTCTGTGGCAGTCGGAGCTATGACTCTTTCTTCAGCTCATCGACCTTTTTCGTGAGCGCCGTGATCTTGGCGCTGAGGGCATCGATGTCACTCTTGCTGGGCACGTTCATGCGCGCCAGCAGCTCCTCGATCCGCTTGTCCAGCTCGGTCTCGGCTTTCTTGGTCTCTTTCTTGCGCTTGTCCATCGCCTCGCGGACTAGCTTCTTGCCGTCTTTTTCGGCAATCTCGCCGCGCTCCACGAGCTTGTTGATGAACTGCTCGAGCTCTTCCTGAGCCAGGGCCACCGCACCAAAACTGGCGAGCACTACCTTGCGCGTTGCCTCGTACAGAGGGCCTCGCTCCCCTTCCTCATCAGACTTTTCCACAACAACTTCTACTTTCTTTGCCATCTCTACCTCCTATACTCTGAGATTCAGCTTATCCAACGTTCCACGGATCCAATATCGTCATGACGCACTGCATTATGGTCCCATTATAACACACTGCGTCATGGCTGTCAAGTGCTGTATTAGGCTTGCCTTTGACGCTCCCGCTCGTTTCAGCTATAATCTGGCTACTGCAAGCGTGGGCAGGCGCCCACGCGAGTCAAAGGGGAGGATTTGGCCGTGCGGAATCTGCTCGACAGGATATGGACCCGGCATCGCGATTTTTCTCTCCTGATGATCCTCGTCGCCGCCTTTGATATAATGGCCCTGCTCTTTCTCCGCCCCGGTGGATATATACTGGAATGGTGGGGCTACTACATGCCTCATACCGGATTCGTGCTGCTGTCGGACCGCGGCCTCTATCCCTATATCCACTACTGGATGGAATACCCTCCCCTGCTGTCCTGGTTGCCGATCGCTGCCTATCGGCTGAGCCACCTCTTTCCAGTCTGGAATCATCCGTGGTTGTGGTACAACCTGAGCATGGGGGCCTTGATGCTCCCCTTTCAGATAGGGAACCTCGTCCTCGTGTACCTGATCTCACTCAAGGTCTACGATAGGACCACGGCCCTCAGGTGCGCCGTCTTCTATGCCCTTCTCTTTGTGCCCCTCTTTACCTGGCTGGGCTGGTTTGATGGTTTTCCGCTATTCTTCCTGCTCCTGGGGCTCTACCTGATCCTGGTTCGCCGGCCCCTGCTTGCCGGTCTGGCCACCGGCCTCGGCTTTATGACCAAACTGATGCCGATCCTGCTTCTGCCGGTTGGTTGGCAAGTATTCCAGCCTCTCAGGCGCAGATCTTGGCTCTATATCGGCGCCACAGCGTTGACCATCCTGCTCATAGCCCTGCCCTTCCTGTTGGTGAGGGCCGATCTCTTTGTGGCATCCTTTGTCAATATGGTCACGCGCCCTTCGTGGGAGTCGGTTTGGGCCCTGCTGGATGGCTATTTCACCGGTGGGGCTGTCGCTCCACTTGACCAGCGATTCGATCCGGGTGCAGCCAGCCTGACGGACCGCACTTCGAACCTTCCCTGGCTTCTCATCAGCGTCGTCTTTGCCCTGGTCTATCTGGTCATCTATACTCGCCGGATCCAATGGCAGGACAGCAAGCGCATTCTGGCCTTCACCGGACTGAGTGTCAACCTCTTCTTTCTCTATTCCAAGGGATTCAGCCCCCAGTTCCTGGTCTATTTCTTGCCCTTTGTCGTACTCCTTCTACCCAATCCAAGAGGGGTGGCATATGTGCTCCTCCTCAGCGCCACGAGCTTCTTGGAGTGGCCCATCGCACAGCTCATGCTTCCCAACCAGCACGGGCTCTTTGCCAGCGCCATCCTGCTGCGCACGGTGCTCATGGTTGGCCTGTCTGTGGAATACGGCCTGCTGCTGTTTGCCGCTGCAGGCCCATCTAGATCGAGGCTACGCAGGCTTGTGCTGGTCCTACCCATCGTCTCTGTCCTGATTGGTGTGGTCGTCACGGGAGGGCTGGCCTTGCGCGCGTATTTCTCGGAGCAGTATGCCCAAGATCCCTACCGGGAGGCGATGGACCTGATCCGGACGCAGGATGATGCTGGCGTGATCCTGGCGAGCGAGTCACTCTACCACCGCTTCTACCCCTACCTGGGCCTGAGCGCCAGCCTGCGCCTGGTGGATGACAGTGAGGATTCGCTAGATCAGGTGGCCCAGCTCGCCTCCACGCACGACGTGCTATGGGTCGTTGATAGTGGTACGGAGGGCGAGCAGGAAGTCATCCCTGTCGTCGATCAATGGCTGAGCATGCGCACCTATCCCATGGAAGACCACTGGTTCGAGAATGCCCGGCTGAGTTCCTATGCCACAGGGGAGCCGCTGCCGGAGTATCCGCAAGGGACCGACTTTGGTGAGATGGTCCGGCTGGTGTCCTCTGGGCTCGATCCGGGGCCATTCCGCCCCGGGGATAGTATCCGGCTTGCGCTAAAGTGGCAGGCGCTGACCGGCATTGACCGGGACTATGCTGTCTTTGTTCACCTGGTTGGTCCCGATGGACAGATCTGGAGCCAGCGGGACAGCCAGCCGGTTGGCGGCTTTCGACCAACCTCAGGCTGGGCTGTGGAAGAAACGATCGAGGACAATCATGCCCTTCGCTTGAGTTCGGAGGTTCCAGCTGGGGAGTACAGTCTGGTTGTGGGTCTCTATGGTGTGGATGATGGGCAACGACTCCCCCTGACTGGCGAGGGGGCGATGTCCCCAGGCGATGCGCTGGAGTTGGGGACATTCGTGGTTCTGGCACAGGAGGGGTAGGGGCGGGGAGGGCGGGAGTTACTGAGAACGAAAAAGCGGGGCGGACAGATGTCCGCCCCGCTTGTGTATAACAGTGCAGCTAGTGCACGCGTTGGAAGGTGAGCAAAAAGTTGGTGTGAATGGTAAAGTTCGGCTGATCAGCCGTGCCCATGCCCATTCCAACGACAGTGTCGCTGGGCAGGCCGGGGATGCTCACAGAGTACGATCCCAGTGTGGCGTACATAGGAAAGTTGGCGCTGTACACTGGTTCTGGCTTGTCTTCGGTCACGATGACCAAGCTGCCGTCGGGCCAGCGCACTTCGATAGGCTGACCCACGATCCGGTTGCCAGCTTCGTCCAACACGTTGATATAGATCGTATGGTCGTTTCCAGACTCTTCTTTGTTCTGCCAGTAGCAACTGATCAGACGCCAGTAGCTCTGGCCGGGGCGGACGCCTGCTGGCTGGATGACTACGCCGAGATCGGCCAGCCTCGGATCCAGGTCGCGCGGCGGTTGTGCCTCCACGACAGGTGTTGCCGTGGGAACAGCCAACGCGGCGGAGGCTACTTGCCGGGGCTGGGCCGTCGCTGTAGGCGTCGGTGGCAGAGGCGTGTCGGTGGGCATAGGTGTATCAGTCGGTGGTGGAGGTGTGTTGGTGACCACGATGACGTAGGGCGTCGGTGTAGGGGGCACCGGCGTGGGTGACGCTGGTGCTGACACTGACACTGATGCTTCCACCTCTTCTACTGCCTGAACCTCGGCGGCAGCCTCGGCGAAGGATTCGACCGGCTCGGCGATCTTCATTGCGGCCTGCGGTGCAGGCGTGTCCGTTGGCAACGGCTTCTCAGTCGGCAGCGGCGTGGACGTCTGCACAAAGGCGATTGCTCCCTGCAGATTGGTCACGTTGTCGGCTGCCAGAGTCGAGATCACCATGACCGGCGCTGCAATGAACAGCAGCCAAGCCAGTAGCACACTGACCACGATCAGCCGAATTCTCGCAGTGCGACTCAATGAGCCAAACCAGGTGACCGTCCCATCAAACCCTTTCTGCAAGTCGGCGCTCACGGCCCGGAAAGCCTTCCGTGGAGCGAACCTGCGCCTGCGTCTGGCCTTGGCTTTGGGTTTAGGTGCCGGGGCCGTTTCGATCACTGGCACTGGTTCGGCTACCAGTGTGACCTCGGCCTCAGGCACGATCACGGGCTCGACGACCGCCTCCGACTTGGGTTGTGGTTGAGCGGCTGGCGCAGGCTCGCCCGGCACGATGTACGCGGCACTTGACTCGTGCAAGAAGCGCTCATCGGTGTCGCGCAAACGCTGGCTCAGCAGTCTGCTGACCGCGAGGGCCAGGTTGGGATAGGCAGTCACCAGCTCGTCAAAGTCGGCCTGGCCCAGGATCCATAGGTTCAGTTCGCTCAGGGCTGTGACTGTTGCCGAGCGGGGTGCGCCGGTGAGCAAGGCCATCTCGCCAAAGAGATCGCCTGCCTCCAACTCGGCCAGCACCAGAGCTCTAGTGGCGCTTATCTCCCGGATAACACGAGCGCGCCCGGACTCGATAAAGTACATCTCATCGCCGGGTTCGCCCTGCTTGATAACTGTCTCGTCCTGGGCAAAGCGCGTCGGTTTGAGCCTGCTACCGACGTCCTCCAACTGGCTCGACGACAGACCTGCCAGCAGCTTTAGGCCGCGCAGGTGGCTTTCGGTGAATCGCCGGTCCATCTCCTCCAGGCGCTGGCTGAGAACCTTGCTCATTGCCAGGCTAATGGTGGGATAGCGGTTCACCAGATCGTCAAAGTCGGAGCGGTAGAGTACCCAAAGATTGGTGTGCTCGGCGGTGCGGGCGGCCGAAGAACGGGGCCTGCCCGACAGTAGTGCCATCTCGCCGAAGAACTCGTCGGCTCCTAGACGGGCCAGCACAAAGCTGCCGGACCGTGAATCGGAGACGATCTCGATCTGACCATTGTCAATGATATAGAGTGCGTCTCCGGGGGCTCCCTCAGCAAAGACCAGGGCACCAGCCGGTACGTGCCGCAGCAACAAGCGCTCGCCTATTGCTTGCAGCACATCCTTTGGTAGTCCTATGAAGAGCGGCAGGGTAGCCAGCCGCTCCACTGCTCGCTTCTGATCGCGGGCCAGTAACGGCTCGCGGATGGTCTCGCTGAGGGCCAGGCGGATGCCGGGATATTCCTCGACCAGCACGTTGAACTCGTCGACAGGCAGTGCCCACAAGAACAGGTCTGTGGCAGCCTGGACCGAGCGTGTGTGGGGTTTGCCCGTGAGCATGGCTAGCTCACCAAAGGACTCCCCCTCTTCGAGTTCTGAGAAGTCGCCATCTTCTTCCGAACTGTGTAGATGTACCTGCCCTGATTCGACGATGAACAGCGCCTCCGGGGCTTGGCCGCCTTCGACGACGAACTCGTCTTTTGCCTTTTCCACAGGGGTCAGCCGTTGGGCTATGGCCAGCAGTTCCTCTTTTCCGAGACCGGACAGGTAGGGCAGCGCCCTGAGGCGATGCTCCACCAGATATCGGTCAAAGATGGCCAACCGGGCGCCGAAAGCCTGCCTGAGCTTGATGCCTATCAGGGCATTTTCGGCGATCAGGTCGACAAGGTCTGCCTTGCTGAGGATCCACAACTCGACCTCAGAAGCGGCGGTCGCTCCAAGAGACCGAGGCTGATCCAGGAACAGGTCCGTCTCGCCTACCAGGGCTCCAGGGCCCTGGCTAGCAAGTGCGGGACCACCATTGGCCTGTAGCCGCACCCACCCTGACTTGATCAAGTACAGGGCGGAGCTTTCATCACCTTTGCGGAAAAGGCTTTCTCCGCTACGGTGACGTTCCAGGTGCATTCGTTCGGAGATGCGCTTCTGCTCCTGCTCGGAAAGAGCGGAGAAAAAGGGTGCATTTCCTAGGTAACGCAGTTTCACTTGTGTAGACACCTCCTAGCGAGCGACCTCCATTATACCAAACCTGGAGATCGTGTCAAATTCATCCCCGAAGAGAAGATCCTGAGAATTGGCGCTATTTTCCTGTATAAGCTGATAAGCTGCTGATTCACTCTTTAACTTCTCGTTTTATGCCTTTACTGCTCCAACAAGATGCGTAGTGGCCATTTATGCCTGCGCCGCACACCAGTCCGGCAAAAGATCGCAATTCGGATCCTATGGGACCTCCTCAAATGCCAGCCGCCAGTCAAGGGCCAGCGTGTCAGTCGGGCAGATGCCGGGCAACAGCGTCGAGCTTATGCCTTCAGCGGTGTCCCCTCGAAATCCGGCAAGGGACACATCATACTCGACCTGCGGTGCCATCGTAAAGTCTGCATAGCCTTTTCCCTTTTCGGGGCGCAGTCCGGTAAAGAATCGGTCCTGCCCGGTGTTCCATGAGACCACGACCTCCACCCCTGGCAGCTCGTTGCCGGCTGCGTCGCGCACCCAGACCAATATCGCGCCTGGGTGGTTCGGCTCAGCACAGGTGGCTGTCTGTTCGGACAGGACAAAGGTCGGTGCAGGGGTTGGCGACAGCATTGCAGTCGGTGAAGCTATGGCTTCAGGGGCCAGTGTCTCTGTTGGCTGGGGGGATGGTAGGGTCTGCTGGGCAAAGACATTCAGCACGCCGCCACTGGCGCCCAGGTCTGTTGCCAGGCGGGCCAGGTTGCGCACTTCCCCGGTGCTGCCGCCGGCGTCCAGATACCGCTCGATCAGATCGGCCAGGATCTGTCCATTGGCCTCAATGCCGATGGCTGCCAGCCTGGACTCGGCGCGGGAGAGGTCTCCCTCCGCGTAGTACAGATCGCCGATGAGGGCCAGGTAGATGTACTTGTCCTTGGTGCGCAGCGTCTGCGGCTCGCCCTCGTAGGTCTCAATTGGCTCGAGGACCCAGGTGTATAGCAATCCTCCTACGAAACCGGCGACAAACGCCAGCAGCAGGACAACCGGCATAGCTCGTTTCATTCTGGATGGTTACCACGAGCGCTTGTAGACGACACGCCATGCAAAATGCCCAAACTCTGGGAGGCAGGTAGCCTTGGTATCATAGAGTACCTGGCAGGCTTCCTTGGTGATGCCAACCTGGCAGCAATCGCAGTAGCCTGCCGCCCACATATCCTCGAAAGGCGGGCGGAAGTAGCACGGCAAGTCACGCGTGAAGCCTGTCACGCAGCCGCCGCCCTCGCCTCCGGCTATGCACAGGCTGCCGCCGCCTCCGATATAGTAGTCGAACTTGGTCTCGCCGGGACCCCAGTCGGCCGAATCGACGTTACCCGTAACCTGGTAAGTGTTGGAATACTTGTCATAGATCCATACGCCCGGGATCTGCTGATCGTAGGCATCCAGCACAGTTACCCCGATCTGGAGGTTTCCGCCGCCGTCGCACTCCTGTTTCAACAGCCATGCTGACCAGGTCCACTCGGCTGCTGGCGGGCTGGTGGGTTGGGGGGGGTTGGTTGGCGCGGCTGGTCTTGGCGTGTTGGTAGGGGCAGCCGGCTTGGGCGTGTTCGTGGCTGTTGGCTTGGGCGTATCCGTGGGCGGGACAGGGGTCTCGGTCGGTGCTGGCGTCTCGGTTGGCAGAGTGGTAGGCGTATCGGTAGGCGGCACGGGCGTGACGGTTGGCGTGTCGGTGGGAAGCGGTGTAGGTGTAGGCACGGGCGTGTCGGTAGGCACCGGCGTATCGGTGGCGAGATAGGCCAGCATATTGGGGCTGGTCACGCCCAATCCATCAGCCAGGGCCGCCAGCGCCTCAATATCGGCTTCGTCGCGCCCCTCGGCGATATAGGTGTCGATCTGGGCGGATAGCCAACCATTGACATTGGGTACGTCCAGGTGTGTCAGCCGGACCTGTGCCTTTTCCAGGTCTCCGTCGGCGGCGTAGGCCGAGGCCACCAGAAGACAATACTCGTCCTTGTACTCGGGTGCCAGATCGGAGATGGACGTGTCCACAACTTGGACCGGCCACACGACCCATCCCATCAACAGACCCAATGCTACGCCTGCTACCAGTCCCAAGACCACGAGAACCGTGACCACAAGACCAGTCCTGCTCCGCTGTGGTTGCTCCGTTGCCATACCTTGCTCCTTCACAAAAGCCAGCCGCTCTGGACCGGCGGCTGCGCAAGATGTAGGGAATGCTTCTGTTAACCTGCACCTTCATTTGGCATAGGCGTGCGAAAACTGGTATAATGGAAATGCCGGAGGTGGGAATCGAACCCACAAGAGGTCACCCTCACGCGAGTTTGAGTCGCGCGCGTCTGCCTGTTCCGCCACTCCGGCTTGCGCGCTCAAGTATAGAGGAGAATGGCCGAATAGTCAAATCCGCCGGTTCCCTCTTCTACCTGTGACTGGTGGGATGCAGAGACCGGAAGGGGATGATCGAACGGCCAGATGGAAGTGATGGGAGTACCGAACACGTCGACCCGCTTTCGTGGAGCTGAGGCATGGACGAGCAAGCGCTGATCGATTCCGCCCGCAAGGGTGACGCTCGCGCTTTCAACCAGCTGGTCCTGCTCTACCAAGGTCTGGCCTACAATGTTGCCTTTCGCATCCTGAACAACCCGGATGCAGCCTCTGACGCGACCCAGGATGCTTTCCTGAAGGCCTACAAGGCTATGCGCAAATTCCGGGGTGGATCCTTCAAGGCCTGGTTGCTGCGTATTGTCACCAATGCCTGCTACGATCAGTTGCGCAAGAAAAAGCGTCGCCCTACCAGCTCTCTGGATGATCTGCCCGTCGAAGCAGACCACAGTGTCTATCTGCATGATCCGGCGGAGAAGCCGGACGAATATGTCGAACGCCAGGAGCTTGGCTTCACCATCCAGGCCGGCATTTCGACGCTGCCTGTGGAACAGCGGACCGTTCTGGTCCTTTCCGACGTCCAGGGGTTGAGCTATATGGAGATCGCCGAGGTGATGGACATATCGCTGGGCACAGTCAAGTCACGGCTGAGCCGGGGTAGGGCCCGATTGCGCGACTATTTGGTGGAACAGGGGGAACTTTTGCCTGCCAAGTACCGTCTTAGGGATGAGTAAGCAAAAGTCTATTGGGAGTTAGAGTTGATGAGCTGGTTCAAATCAGCCCGCACAACTGAACACGGGTACTTTGAGGAGCGAATTTCCGCGTACCTGGATGGTGAGCTGACGCCCCAAGAATATAAGGCGGTGGAGCATCA
>JASFLR010000064.1:0-9501 GCA_050117995.1 Anaerolineae bacterium | reverse complement strand
CCCGACGCTTGCGTAATCTTCCGGAGAGGCCACAGCGCGTATGGGGGGCCTTCATGGTCTATGCTGGCCTGGATGGTTCCATTGTGCCAGGTGATCTTCCACTGCACCATCAAGTTGTGCTGGGCGAACCGATGGGTAATGGCAATACTGTCTTCTTGTCACTCAGTCCGGCATGGGATGACCGTCGCGCCCCGCAGGGTCGTCGAACGCTCACCATGAGCACCCACACCGAGCTGGAGCCGTGGTGGGATCTCTTTGAGCACGACCGGGAAGCCTATGAATCCCGCAAGCAGGCGTATACCGAGTGCGTCCTGTCGGCCGCCGAGGTAGCGCTGCCAGGTCTGCGGGAAGCCTCGGGCCTGATCTTGCCAGGCACGCCGGTCACCTTCCGGCGTTTCACCCGGCGAGCGTGGGGCTGGGTAGGCGGATTTCCGCAGACCAGCCTGTTTCGAGCCTGGGGGCCTCGCCTGGCACCTGGGTTGTGGATGGTGGGCGATAGCATCTTCCCCGGCCAGTCGGTGCCGGCTGTGGCCTTGGGCGGCATCCGCGTGGCGAACGCGCTTCTGGCAGAGGTGGGCCCCCATGCTGCTCCCTCTCATGCTTCCGGGGGGCAAGCCAGCGCACTCTCGTCAGGTAGCTAGCGTGTGGCCGCTCGACCCGATGTGGGTCATGGCCTTGGATTAGCGTAGAATAGAAAAGGAGGGCTACATCCCATGAGAATCGCGAAATTGATTGCCCTATTGGGCCTCTTGGCCATGACTGGCGTGCTCATCTACGGTTTCACCGTGGGGAATTTCACTGAGGAAGGTGGTCAGCTTCTGTCTATGCCCTGGGGCATCGTCTCTCTGGTGGATCTGTACGTTGGGTTCATCCTGTTTACTGGTTGGATCGTCTACCGTGAGAAATCACTTGCCCGATCTATCATTTGGGCTGTCCTGATGATGGTGCTGGGCTTTTGGACTGCAAGTCTATATACTCTCATTGCCTTGCAGACCAGTGGCGGCGACTGGCGACGCTTCTGGATGGGCCACAGGCTCGACAGCTACTAGCTACTGCTACCCAGATTCGCCTGGGTGCATCAAGCACCTATCGCGTGAATATGGCGCTGGCGGCCCATTAGAGGTGCATTAAGAATATATACAATACCTTGACAAAACCTTGCCATTGTGGTATACTACCTTCACAGTAAGGGTCTGGTGGTAACAGCGATTCACGCAAAGTGTTGGGCCTATACCTGGCACCCTTGCCAGACCATCGAATGACATCAATGAAGGAGGTACCCAAATGAAAGGTTCAATAGGTCTAGGTCGGATCCTGGGTATCCCGATCCGGCTTCATATTAGCTGGTTTCTGATAGCGTTGTTGATCACCTGGTCTTTGGCTGCTGGGTATTTCCCGCAGGCAAACCCAGGGTGGAGCGTAGCGACGTACTGGATCGTCGGTGCGGCTGCATCGGTGCTCTTTTTCGCCTCGGTGCTACTGCACGAGTTGGGGCACTCTGTTCTAGCCCTACGTGAGCGAGTCCCGGTCAAGAGTATAACCTTGTTTATCTTTGGCGGTGTGGCTGAGATTGGACGAGAGCCGCCGACAGCCGGCGCGGAATTTCGCATTGCCATCGCTGGTCCTCTGACCAGTCTGGGTCTTGCCGGCATCTTTGGCGGTTTGGGCGCTCTGCTCGCAGACTATGCTGTGGTTGCAGCGCCTCTTGCCTATCTGGGCCAGATCAACCTGCTGCTGGCCGCATTCAACATGATCCCGGGCTTTCCATTGGACGGCGGGCGAGTCCTGCGTGCTACTCTGTGGCACTTTAGGGGCAGTTTGGTCGATGCGACTCGCTGGGCATCCAGGACAGGGCAGGCATTCGCTTACGGGTTCATAGGTCTGGGTGTGCTCCAGTTCCTGACTATCGGCCTGGCAAATGGTATCTGGCTGGTCTTTATCGGCTGGTATCTGAACAATGCGGCTCGGGCCAGCTACCAGCAAGTCGTCTGGCAGGACATGTTGCGCGGTGTGAAGGCCCGCAACCTCACCATGGAAAAGTGTGCGCCTGTCTCCAGTGGCATGAGACTCGATCTTCTCGTTGAGGGTCAAGTGCTGGCAGGCGGTGAGCGCTGCTTCTTTGTGACGGATGATGACGACACCCAGGGTGTGATCACGTTGGATGATGTCAAGGCCGTTGCCCGTGCTGAGCGGTCGGCCGTGACTGCCAGCCAGATCATGACTCCGGTCAACGCGATGGCTCTGGCGGACGCGGACGATGATGGATGGAGTCTGGTGCGCCGGATGTCGGAAGAGGACAAGAGCGCCCTCCCAGTGGTGGACGACGGCCGGTTCCTAGGTCTGATCACCCGCGAGAGCTTGCTAAATCACTTTCGCCTTCGCAGCGAGCTGGCTGCGTGACGAGTTCGTGCAAACAAGGACTGCCTGGATTGGCCAGCAGTCTTGAGCGGAGCTATGAGTAGATGCAGAACAAACGTCTGGCGACGATATTCGTAATCGTCTTTATCGATCTATTGGGCTTTGGGTTGATCCTTCCCCTATTGCCCTACTATGCCGACCGCTTTGGGGCTACGCCCTTTGTCGTCGGCCTGCTGGCAGCATCCTATGCAGCAGCACAGTTGATCGGTGCGCCTGTCCTGGGCCGGCTTTCGGACCGCCATGGCAGGCGCCCAGTCCTGTTGGTAAGCATCGCCGGCACACTGTTGGCTTTCTTGCTACTGGGCCTGGCCGAGCCGCTGGGCACATGGCTGGCCGGACTACTTCCGGCAAGCCTTGGCGGCGAGGAACTGGTCACAGCTACGAATTTCATCATCGTGGGGGTTCTCTTCTTCAGCCGCATCCTTGACGGCGTAACCGGTGGCAACATCTCGGTGGCGCAGGCCTACATCACTGACGTCACCGACGAGGAGAACAGGGCCCGTGGGTTGGGTCTCATCGGTGCGGCCTTTGGTCTGGGATTCATCTTGGGCCCCGCCGTGGGGGGCGCTCTCAGCGCTGGTGGGCGCTATGCCGTCCCTGCCTTCTTTGCCGCCGCTCTGGCTTTTCTGAACTGGATTGGCGTTCTCTTGTGGCTTCCTGAATCCCTTACGGATGAAGTCAAAGCCCGTCTGAGAGCCCAACCTGGCAAGGCTATGTTGAGCGTGAGGGAGTTGTGGCAGGCCATGCAGCGGCCCCGGTTCGGTCCTTTGCTTCACATCCGGCTGTTCTACGGCCTGGCATTTGCCACATTTACCGGCGTCTTTGCCCTCTACGCCCAGTACCGTCTCGAGCTGGATTCTACCCAGACCGGCTACATACTGGCCTACGTGGGTCTGATGAGCGTGCTGGTGCAGGGCGTAGCCATCGGCCGCCTGACCAAACGCTATCCTGAGAACCGCCTGCTCTTCGGGGCGGTTACCGTGCTTTCGGTCTCCCTCTTGGGTTGGGCGTTCGCGCCCAACGTTCCGGTACTGCTCATCGTGCTGGCCCCAGTCTCCTTTGCGGCTGGTGTCCTCAACACGGTGATCAACAGTGCCGTCTCCAAGTCAGTCCATGCCGAGGAGGTGGGTGGTGCGCTGGGCATCGCCGCTTCCATCGAGAGCCTGACTCGGGTTATCGGTCCGGCAGCCGGCGGCCTTTTGCTGGGAGCGCTGGGCACTTGGGCGCCAGGCGTGATTGGAGCACTCATCATGGCCTGGCTGATATCGTATGTTTGGAGGAGGTTGATTGTCAACCCCGATCCGCCGCTGCCCAGCCGGGGTGGCGAGCACGTCGCCCAAGAGGCGGCGCAGGCGCAGTCCTGACGGACTGCTAGAGAGGAGAGTGCCACTGCTCTGCGGAGCATGGCCTCGTGAATAAACGTTCGAATGGGTAATCGAAAGATCAAATCAGAAGGAGGAGATTGAAATGTCCGCAGAATCGAATGTGTCGCGAAATGTTGTGGATGCACCGGAAAAGACCTTTCTCGGGTTACGTCGCTTTAACCTGATCATGGGTTTTCTCCATCTGGTGCAGGGAATTCTCATGATCGTGCTCAGCAATGAGACCACCTATCCTATCTTTACCAACTACCTGACCTTCAACCTGGATACGCGTACGCTGGCGCCCGATCCCACCTTGTTGTACGACTTGAGGTTTGGCCCGGCAGTGGCTGTCTTCTTGTTGCTGTCGGCCATTGCCCACTTTGCCCTGGCCACCTTCGGGTATGGTTGGTACGTCAAGAATCTCAAGAAGGGCATGAACCCGGCCCGCTTTTACGAGTACGCCCTCAGCTCGTCGCTGATGATCGTGCTGATCGGCATGTTGGTCGGTATATACGATCTGGGTGCCATGATCGCGTTGTTCGGGGTCAACGCCGCCATGAACCTGTTCGGCATCATGATGGAGCTGCATAACCAAAGGACCTCCAAGACGAATTGGGCGGCTTTCATCTATGGCTGTATCGCGGGGATCATCCCCTGGATCGTCATCATGATGTACTTTCTGGGGGCGCTGTCGACGGCCGGTGCGGAGCCGCCTGGCTTTGTCTACGCCATCATCCCCACCATCTTTGTCTTCTTTAACATCTTTGCGCTGAACATGTTCCTGCAGTACAAGCAGGTTGGGCCGTGGAAGGACTACCTGTTCGGCGAGCGGATGTACATCGTCTTGAGCCTCTTGGCCAAGACGGCGCTGGCGTGGATGATCTTTGCCGGCACGCTGGCTCCAGTGTAGAATGAGGTTTGACTAGGGGGAGCCGTCCCCTGCCCTGCATGCCGGGCGGGGGACTGGCCCACTCCCAGAAGGGAAGCAGATCGTGAGCCGGCTGAGACCTGAAAAGCTGAACGTTAGCCTGGCAGAGGGTGTGGTAGCAGATAGCCCGGTTACGCCACGACGCTACACGCTGACCCATTCCGACACGACGGGCGATCTCTTTCTCACCATTGGGCCGAACTTTGATGATGCACAGATCTCTGGCTGGTACACTCGACTGATGCGCGACGAGGTACTGGCCGAGTGGCTTCAAGACGACGACGGCCCGTCGCTGCACGTCTATTGTCACATTAGCGGTGGTCTGGTGTTCGGCACGGCTCGCTGGCGTGACGCTATCTTCCGGCACGAGCTACCCCTGGTACTAGAGTCCTTTCGTTACGGCGATCGGGCGCTCTATGAGGCGCGTCCCGAACTGGATAGCGCGCCGATCCGGATTCACTTCCGCTCCCACCGCCGCCGGTACCGGCGCAGGGAGCGCTGGGGTACGCCGGCCGACTACCGCATCAAAGGGCGCTGAGTAATTCAGCATCAATTCCCTAGACTCTGATACTTGAAGGCCGGCATCCCATTTGGGGGACCCGGCAGGAGGCCCCGAATATAGATCGGGGCGGAAAGGAAAGACGATATGAAAAAAGAGGATCGCAACGCACTCTTTGGCGTGATCTTGAGCGTCCTCGTTGGCTTTGGCGTTGCCTGGGCTGGCAGCCAGGGTGGAGCTACAGCCATGGGCATCCCGATATTTATACTGGCGGTAGGGGCGGCCTTTGTGATCCAATGGCTTGTCTTTATCCCCTCGTACCTCCTGCGGAACGAATCGTTCTATGACCTGACCGGTAGCATCACCTATATATCGGTTACCGTGGGTGCGCTGCTGCTCAGCCCGATTGTCGATGGCCGGTCGCTTCTGCTGCTGGCCCTGGTGGTGATCTGGGCAGCCCGCCTGGGCACTTTTTTGTTTCGCCGAATACGGAAGGCGGGCAAGGACGCACGGTTTGACGAACTCAAGACCTCATTCTCCCGTTTCTTGTTAACCTGGACCATGCAGGGGTTGTGGGTGAGTCTCACGCTAGCCGCCGCGCTGGCTGCGATCACCACGACAACTCGGAAGGGGTTGGACGTCTT
Source organism: Anaerolineae bacterium (assembly GCA_050117995.1). Taxonomy (GTDB): domain Bacteria; phylum Chloroflexota; class Anaerolineae; order JAAYZQ01; family JAAYZQ01; genus JBFFCR01. The sequence goes on along the minus strand of JASFLR010000064.1, from coordinate 3,648 downwards.
TGCCCTGATCGGCTTTTTGGTATGGGCTCTCGGGTTTGCTTTCGAGGTCGTAGCCGACGCCCAGAAAAGCCGTTTCCGAGCGGATCCGGAAAACAAAGGCAAATTCATCCATACTGGCCTGTGGGCCTGGTCCCGGCACCCCAACTACTTTGGTGAGATTGTGCTGTGGATCGGCGTGGCCATCATCGCTCTGCCTGTACTGCAGGGGTGGCAGTGGGTCACGCTAATATCGCCGGTTTTCGTCACCTTGCTGATCACTCGTGTCAGCGGGGTTCCTATGCTGGAGAAACGAGCCGACGAGAAATGGGGCGGCCAGGAAGACTATGAGGCCTACAAGGAACGCACGCCGGTGCTGATCCCCTGGCCTCCAAGCTCATCCGGAGGATCATAAAGCCGTAACAGGTGCGCGCTGTGATCTTCCCGCGCGCATCCCAGTGTTACGGTTCTCGATAAGGTCGCTGCAAGGAGGAGAAGATGGACGAGTCCGAGAAGGATCAAATCTCAGGTCCGGTCCTACGGCTGGGAGTCAGCACGTGCTTGTTGGGCGAGCGCGTGCGCTTTGACGGTGGGCACAAGCACGATCGCTATCTGACCGGGACGTTGGGGCAGTTCTTCGAGTGGGTGCCTGTCTGCCCCGAGGTCGAGATGGGGCTATCGACTCCGAGGGAGAGCATGAGGCTGGTGGGTGATGCCGAGGACCCGCGTCTTGTTGCCCCCAAGTCCGGTACGGACCATACCGAGGCAATGATCGCCTGGGCGCGGAATCGTGTGGAAGAGCTGGCCTCTGTTGGTCTGCATGGGTTCATATTCAAGAAGGATTCGCCAAGTTCCGGCTTATTCCGCGTCCGGGTCTACAATGAACACGGCATGGCCCAGCGCAACGGCACCGGCATGTTCCCCCGCGAGGTCATGAAACGCTTCCCGCTCTTGCCCCTGGAGGAGGAGGGCCGCCTCAACGACCTGCCCCTGCGCGAGAATTTCATCGAGCGGGTCTTTGCCTACTACCGCTGGACCCGAATGCTGGAGGAGGAACCCACACCCGGCGGCTTGGTCAAGTTCCACACCGCACACAAGCTTACGCTCATGGCCCATAGTCCCAAGCACTACACCGAGATGGGCCGATTGGTTGCAGATGCGGGCAAGCGGGATTGGGACGAACTGTCCGCCGAGTATGGGGCCATGCTGATGGAGGGCCTTGGTGTGATGGGCAATCGCGGTAAACACATCAACGTGCTCCAGCACCTGATGGGTTTCCTGAAGACCCACCTCTCCAGCGAAGATAAACAGGAGCTTCTGGGCCTCATCGAGGACTATCGCCAAGGGTTGCTGCCGCTGATCGTGCCCCTGACGCTGCTAAAGCACCACCTGAACCGTTATCCGGTGCCGGAGTGGGTGCACCAGCAGGTGTATCTGCATCCGTATCCCAAGGAGCTGATGCTGCGGAACCACGTGTAAGACAGGCGGTCACGATCTAGCTGTATGGACTCTGTCCGCCACAGGTGGCTGGGGAGCTCTCGATTAGACATAAACACCGGGGCTTGACAAGAACCCGGACTCCTGATATGATCTGTGGTATGTGCAGGGTAACTGCTGTCCACTTATGACCCTGTACCCGACTCTCTGCTGTAGATCCGTTTGTGGCTGACCTTTCAAGTCCCATGTCGGGGGCGTTCAACATGAGAGGAGGGCGCTGATGAAGCGGCTGACGTGTCTCGCATTCGGAGTGCTATTGGCCTGGGTGTTGGCTTCGTGCGGGACGCCGACATCGGTTCCGTCCACGGCGGCGCCAACGCCCGTTCCACCCACTGCGACGCTGCCAGATACCACCGAGGCTGTAGACGTCGAGGCCACTCAGGAGCCAGTTCGCTTCCCCCTCTCAGAACCCGGCCCATACTATACAGGGAAACGTACGTTCACGTTTGAGGATCTCAGCCGCGATGGCCGGCAGATAGGCATCACGTTGTTGTATCCGGCTGTGCAGCCCGAAGGCTCGACCGGCGCCCAGCTTCTGGCTGGCGCCGACCGTGATCCGGACCTCAGCAGTGCGCCCTATCCCTTGATCCTTACCGGGCCGGATACAGGTTCAGTACTATTCAAAGCACATCTTGTTTCGCATGGCTTTGCCATGGCAATCGTCCGATATCCGGATTCCTACGACTATTGGGATTTCCAGATGGTCGACCATCCGCGCGATATCCTTTTCGCCCTGGACCAGATTTCATCCCAGCCCCTGGAAGGATTGGAGGGTGTCATTGATTCCGATCACGTTGGCGTTGCGGGATACTCGTCAGACGGCGACCATTCCCTCGCCGTCAGCGGGGTGCGCGTTGATCCGGGATTCTACATTTCACACTGCGAGCAAGCCTCTGCGATCGAGCCAGCATTGTCTGAGAGGTGGATCAAAGATGTCTGCAATCCTGTAGGAAAATGGGATGAGTTCGTTTCTCACGTCGGGGATGAAATCACAGTCAGTGAAGATGGACTTTGGCAGCCGCTGACAGACGAGCGTATCCGCGCCGTGATGCTGATGTCTTCAGGTGGCGCATGGTTGTACGGCGATCGAGGGCTGTCAGCCGCTGACAGCCCAGTCTTTATCATTGCCGCGCCTGAGGATGATGTGGTCCCCTATCAAATCGAAGCCGCATACATCTTTGAGCATCTCGGAAGCCCCGAGCGGTTCATGGTTTCGTTTATTGGCATGGGGCACATGATGGTATTCGACCCCGAGCAAGCGAAACGCCTGAACCACTTTGCCACAGCGTTCTTCGGCACCTATCTCCAGGACAAGTCCGAATGCCGCGACTACTTCTCGGAGGAGTTTGTCTCCCAGTTTGATGACCTGGCATGGGGGGGTACGAGGGTGAGTGACTGATGCCGACCTCGTTGGGTTCTGTCGGCGAGATGCAATTGGGGTATGCCTGGCTCACCTGCGCCCGCAGCGCATCCACAGGCGTTGCAGGCCGTCGGGCATGATGGATCGCAGCGCCCGAGAATTGGCTCGGCATCAGTGAATCGCTCAAGTCCGTACGCAGTGAGCGGGCCGCGCAGATCGAACTTGGGGAGGAAAGCTCACAAGGCCCGGCCGCTGAGCTTCGACGCCGAGCAAGTGTGCTTGATCAGGCGATCCGGATCCGAGTCGTCAGAGCGCAGGGGTTTTGTCGTTTGACTCTCGTCTTATAAGCCAGCGAACCCATGCAGAAAGTGATCCAGCATCTGATGGATTTCCTGACGAGTCACCTGTCCAGTGAGGACAAGGCTTACCTTCGGTAAGCTAGAGCTCCTGGGCCTCATCGAGGACTATCGGCAGGGCCTGCTGCCGCTGATCGTACCCCTGACGCTCTTGAAGCGTCAGCTGAACCGCCTCCCGGTGCCTGAGTGGGTGCACCAGCAGGTGTACCTGCATCCCTACCCGAAGGAGTTGATGCTGCGCAATCACGTATAGGGTAAGCGGTCACGACTACGTGCCCGGGCTCTTTGTCCGCCGATCGTACGCGGCAGAATACTTCATTAAACATAAACGCCCAGGTCTTGACAAGAATACGGACTGCTGATATGATCTGTGGCAAGTGCGGGCACACTCTCATCGCTTCATGAACCTCTGCCTGACCCGCTGACGAGGAGAATGCTGATGAAGCGGCTGACATGTCT
>JASFLR010000063.1:0-9508 GCA_050117995.1 Anaerolineae bacterium | reverse complement strand
CACCTCCAGATCGTTGCCCAGTCTCTGGCTGACAGCCCGAAAGGCATCGTCCATCGTGGGCTCGGAAAGGAATTTCGCCGAGCGGATCAGGTCTGGATCCTCCGCTCCAACGATGATCACGTCGTTCTGCTCCAACACTTTGGCCATGACAAAGGCACGCTGCTGGCCCGGTGGGTAGCCGTGCTGGCGGGCATCGTCCAAGATGGTTTGCACATCGGGGGCTTGCTGCATGGCCTTGAGGAATCGCTGCTCACCCACTCCGTCTCCTGCGCCCTCTCCACACGGTGCTGGGACGATAAACACGCCACCTGGCTTAACCACAGGCACTGGTGCAAAGAAGAGATAGCTGGCCGCACGGCTGGCTTGATACAGATTGGCATCCTTTGGAAATCCCACGCCAGCTACGGCTACATCGTACTGCTGCGGCACGGGCACCTCGTAGATCGCTTTGGCCATCTCAACTAGTTGCGCAAAGGCCGCCTCCGGTTCGCCAGCGCGGACGCAGACTACCCGCTTCTGATCATCCTGTACCACATTGATGATAAATTGCAGGCCAGCCCGGCGCGCTGCCTCTGTGATAGCCTCATGAAACGGGTTGGACTCGATCTGGCCCAGACGCGTGTCGGGATGATCAACCATGTCTGGACCGTGCGTGTAGGCGATCATGGCCTCGCCTGCAGCGCCGACGGCCAGGGTCTTGCGCCCACCCGAGTAGCCGGCATATTGATGGGGTTCGACGATGCCTGTGGCAATGAGCAGATCGGCCTCGTAGGCTACCTTGTTGACCGAGAGTGGGCTCCCACTCTCGGTAGTGCCCAAATCCACCAGTGCTTCAGAGTTTTGTGGCTCATTGTCGATGACCCGGTAGCGATCGACTACGGCCTGACCCAGCTTGACGATCTTTTCCTCGTCTGTGCTGGGACGGTGCATGCCGATGCCGCACAGCAGGGTGATGTCCTCATCGCGCACGCCCGCTGCCTCAAATTCAGCTAGAATAGGTGGCACCAGCAGGTGGTCGGGGCTGGCTCGGGTGATATCTGTGAAAACGATGCACGCTGTGTCACCTGGTCCTGCCAGCTCGCGCAACGGCGGGGAGCCTATGGGGTTCTTTACTGCTTCAGCCACGGCAGCGGGCACGTCTTCGATCGGAGGACTCGTCCTTGATTCAGCCACGGTTCCATGCCAGCCGGAAGGCAGCTCAAAGGTCATTTCGCCCTTGTCGAACGGAACTTGATACATCTCTATTCCCCTCTGCTACTGATCGACACAGGCCTGCCAGCGCAGAACTGCGCTTGTCGAGTCACGCTGGCACGGGTGTTGCAGCTTCGCTGTGGGATCTGGTTTTCCACAAACACAGAACGCCCTGGCCGGACAGGGCGTCGCTTTGTGACAGTGTCATTCAAGCCGCCATTGGCCTGGATCCTTCGTATCTCGACCATTATACCATACAGCTGGACCCGCCACAAGAATTGCCGGCAATGACGCTCTGGGCAACATCGTCACTCGGTATCCTGCACTTTGCGGCGCAGCTTTTTTGTCTGGCTTCGTTGCTTTTTCTTCTTCAAACGCCGCTCCTTCGACTTGCCGGTCGGTTTCGTAGGCTTTCGCCGCTTGCGTCGCTTCAGCGCCTCGCCCAGCAATGTCTGAAAACGAGCGACGACTTCCTCTTTATTGCGCAGCTGGCTACGCTCCGTCTGAGAGGTGAGGTGTAGGACGCCGGCAGTGTCGATGTAGCTAGCCAGCCGCTTCAGAATCCTTGACCGCTGCTTCTGGGTCAGGCTGGGCGAACTGCCCACGTCGAAAAGCAGTTCCACACGCGTGGACGACTTTTGCGCGTGTTGCCCCCCCGGACCACTACTACGTGAGTAGCGGAAGCTCAACTCGGCGAGAGGGATGCTCAGCTTGTGATTGATGGGTCGCGTGCCTTCATCCATGATAACCCATCTGCGCTCTACAGAGCGTGGCAACGGTCCTTTGTCCGACCTGACACAGAGGATTCAGGGTCGCGACCATAGGTCCAGCCCGCCCGGCTCCTGTCGAGGCTTCCATTCGGTAGGATCTCCCCATTCGGTGGCCTTCCAGGGCATGTTCTGGGACTTGACCATGGGCAGCACATCACGAAAGAACTCGAGGCGCTCCGGACCGGTCATCGGTGTGAAGCTCTCAGCGACCTCGAGGTCAGCTTCGAGTTCGGACAGCTTGGAGCAGCCGGCGATGATGGTGGTCAGTGGTAGTCCCAGGGCATAGCGCAGAGCGCGATCGGCAACATGGGCGAGCTTCTTATAGCCAAAGACCTTCATGCCCACTACGCCCACGCCCTTTTGCGCCGCCACCGGTAGGAACTCCTCGGCAAAGCTGTAGATAAAGTGGTCCAGAACCGACACGGCGACCAGTGCCGTATCAAAGGGAAAGCGCCGCAGGGCCTCGATCTGGACCTGGGGGTCAGTGTGCCCACTGATACTGATGTTGTGCACCAGCCCCTCTTCCCGAGCCTGGATTGCTGCCTCCAGAGCGCCCCCTTTGCCGGTCATCTGGTCAAGCCGGTCATAGCCCCAGACGTTGTGCAGCCGCCACTCGTTCACGTGATCGGTCTGCAGCCGAGTCAGGCTCTCTTCAAGTTGCCGGCGAGCGCCATCGCGAGTGGTGTCCCACGTCTTGGTGGCAATCCACATCTCGTCGCGACGGTCCTTGGCGACCATGCCGACCCGCTCCTCCGATTGGCCTTGGGAGTAGATCCAGGCAGTGTCAAAGTAGCGGATGCCCCGATCCAGGGCTGTGTTGAGGATCTCGAGCGCTTGATCCTCGGTGCAACCCTCGTCGTCCACAACGCGCTGGGCGCCGAAACTCAAGATAGGGAATGACTCGCCGGTGTTTCCAAAGGGTCGTGTTTCCATTCAGCGTCCTCCGTTCATAGTTTTCGATTCCCGCCAGGCCAGCCAGCCCCCAAAGACCAGCAGCAGCCACATGAGCAGTATGCGGGCAAGACCTGCCGGTTCGTAGGCAAAAGCGATGGTGCTGACTATAGGGAAGGCAAAGAGGAGAATGCTCAGACTCCAACTCAGCATTCCTCTTCGCGACAGACCGATGCCGAAAAGAAAGACCGCCATGTGGCTAGCCGAGTACTTCAGCTGGGTAACAAGATTCAGCGTGCGCAGCGCGTCGCCTGTCAGATTGGTCTCACCGCCGATCCCCAGGGCCATGGTCATCAGACGGGCGTTCTCGGCGAAATCCAGGCATGCAGTGGCCAGGGCAAATAGCATGGCTACGCCTGCCAGCCACCGGGAGCGGGTCCAGACCAGCCCAGCGAGTCCAAAGAATGCACCTGTATAAGTCAGGGCAAACAGGTCGTCGATGATGATGTTGGCCTTGACCACCGTACCGTACTCGGAAATCAGATCTGAGACCCGGTTCGCATCGGTGGGTTGGAGCAATTCGGTCGAATCAGGTCCTGCCGCCAGTCCTAGTACCATCATCGCCGTGAGGAGCAAGGCAGCCAGGAACCCACTCGCGCCTCCCCAATAGAGGATTTGCCGCCGTTCTGTCATTTCTGTGCTCCTATCGCGATGGGCACGAATGGGTATCCGCACAATGCCTGGCACATGCATCTCTGAGCGTCAGAACGTGAGACGATGGTTGAGCTGGCATAGCTGCCCCGAGTCGTTGGTGCCAGACCGCAACCCGGCAGGGACCATGGTGTCAGCGCGCGCTTGCTGCACCCAAGGCCACGGCCAGGTCCTCAGGCGTCAACCCGGGCGATTCTATGGCGTTTGTGCGATAATACTCCTCGAGAACATGCGGCAACTCTGCCATCTTGATTCCAACCAGTGCTCTCTCCATATCCGCGAGCTTGTCCGCAGGGTAGAAGAAAAAGTCGCCCGACAGCCCTACGGCGACGATCTTCCCATGCTGCGTCTCGACAGTGCCCCGGATGAGCCCGCCAGGCGCTTTGTGTACTCGCTGGACAACTTCGACCCCCTCGGCGATTTTGACCTTGCGGTCCTCGCGGAAACGTCTGCGCGGTGCGAGGAGCCATTCCTCGGTAGTATGGGTCTGGGCCAATTCGGCAACCTTTTCCTTCACAGAATCTGGTAGTTCCGTTGGCGTTAAGGGGCCCAGCACAGACCCGAAATTGCGGGCAAGTGTGTCGACCATAGTCTGCCATGATGGGGTCTGCCCTAATTCGCGATGGAGGGTGGTCAGGTTCTCGCGCAGGCTCTTGAACACCTTGTCGCGAAACTTGGCGTCTGGGACGCGCAGTACTCGGACCATCGTCTCATAGTCAAAGTCAGCAATGAGATTTCCGACGAGGACAGCGTAGTCATCGATTTCGGCAGCACCAGTGCCTGAAATCTTACGTCCTGCTTGGGTGAGGATGTCGTTCACAGGCCTATAGTGCGCTTCGACCCCCAGATCCCGGTAGCTCTGCGCGACGGGTGCCAGGAATGTGCGGTAGAACTCGACCCTGTCCCTGGGAGCAAGGGAATTATCCCTGTGAATGATCAGTTGATAGAAGAGCTGCTGCCCGTCAAGGTAGACGGCGCCACCGCCCACCTCTCGCCGGAAGACGGGGATATCGTGCTCGCGGCAGTAGGCCAGATCAACCTCCTGCTCAGCGTCCTGGTGGTAGCCGATGCAGACATAGGGCTCTGCCGGGGCAAGCAGGATCAAGCCCTCCATCCCCAATCTGGGAAAGACATGGTAGATGAGTTGCGACTCCAGCCAGGGCACGCGGCCCAGATCATAAAGATTCATGTCTCGCCGATCCACTGTGGATAGACGGGGAACAAGCAATAGGTTGCGAGCGATATCACCGAAGCGAACCAGGCTTGCTACCCGGGGATTGGATGTCGACTACTTGCCGTATTTTCCCCGCTCGGAGGCGATGAACTCGGCAAACTCGGGATCATTCGCCTTCAGCAAGCCCTCTGGCTCGGCGCCAAGCTCGACTTTGGCCAGCCATCCCTCTCCATAGGGCTCATCGTTGATGAGGGTGCCTTCCCATTCGAGTTCCTCGTTCGCCTCAATGATCTTGCCAGTGACAATGGCCTTGATCCGGCCAACCCACTTGCCCGACTCTAGCGATACAAAGGGCTCGCCAAAGGTGATCTCGCGACCAACGAGCGGCGTCTCGGCGTAGATAATCTCGCCTGCGAGATCCTGGCCGAAATCGGTCATACCGATTGTTGCTGTGTTCCCGTCAATTCGGGCCCAGTTGTGCTCTCGATCGTAAAGTAGCTCATCCGGAAAACTGTAGTCACCTATCTCCATGATTCTTGACCTCCTTCCACGACATAGTGTAGACGGCCAGTCTGCCTAGACTTGTTGATTGCCGGACCAGACGGCCGTGCTCTGTGGGCTATTGTATATTGCATCCGCCAAGCTCACAAGCTGGGCCAACCGAGCATAGCGCTTGTCTATTCGGCCTCGCTCAGTGTCTTCCCGTACGCAAACAGATCGCCAGCACGGTAGATATCCATCTGTACTTTGGAGAACGGCTCGGCATGGAAGGTTTGTGCATCGTTCAACAGCATCCTGCCGGTCTCAAAATCGACTTCCAACTGGTCGCCGTTCTCGAATTCCTCACAGATCTGGGTCATATCGGGCAGGACCACTATGGGAAAGCCACTGTTTATGGCGTTCCGCTTGTAAATAGCTCCGTAACTCTCCGCCACGATGGCGCCTATGCCCAGGGCGCGAAAGCAATCCACTGCTTGCTGGCGGCTGGATCCTGCGCCAAAGTTGGCGCCTGCCAGGAGGATGTCTCCGGGCTGTGCCCTCTGCGCAAAATCCTCCCAGCCCTTGAGGTTGTCCAGAGCGTACTGGCCCATTTCCCCGACATCGGTGATGTGCAGGTAGCGATTGTGGAAGATCATGTCGGTATCGATATCATCGTATAGCTCACCGGCGGGTGTTGTCAGAACCCAGATGCGGCCTCGAATTCTCGTCTCCTTCATCTTCCTCTCCTAGGCCTGTGGCACGGTAATTTCGCCAGAAAGGGCTGCCCAGGCGGCGGTCACCGGACTGGCGAGGTAATTGTGACCGGGGCCCTGTTTGCCGGCAAAGTTCCGGTTGCTGGTTGAGATCTGAACCTGGCCCTCGCCAACCATGCCGATGTGCCCCGAGGCGCATCCCCCGCAGCCAGGGTTGCTGATGACAAAGCCAGCGTCGAATAGGGTCTGGAGCACACCGCTCTGCAGCATCTGGGCGTATACCTCCCGCGTGGCGGGCACGACCGAGGCCACCATGCCCTGTGCGATCTTCTTGCCCTTTACTACCTGCGCTACGGCGGCGAAATCCTCGAATCGGCCATTGGTGCAGGAGCCGATAAAGACCGAGTCGACCTTGGTACCAGCCACTTCGCGCACGGTTTTCACGTTGTCCGGTTTGGGCGGGCAGGAGATCAGCGGCTCCAATCCTGTGATGTCGATCGCGATCTCTTGCGTGTACTTGGCATCTGGATCTGCGTGCATAGCAGCCAGGTCGTCGCGGCCTGTGCGATCTCGGCAGAAGGCCAACACCTCTTCCGACGGAGGGATGAGGCCGATGATACCGCCCATCTCGGTCATCATACTGGAAAGGGTGATACGCCCGGCGAGGTCCAGTGCCTCCACGGCCGGTCCATAGAACTCGACAGCCTGCCCTAGCGCGCCGCTGGCCCCGAGCCTGCGCAAACAGGCCAGGGTCAGGTCTTTGGCGGTGCACGGAGACTCGAGTTTGCCGGATACGCTAATCTTCATGGAGTGGGGCACCTCGAACCAGGTCTTGCCGGCTCTGAAGGTGAAGGCGATGTCCTGGTCGCCCATGCCCTGGCCGAACGCTCCGATCGCACCGAGGATATTCAGGTGGCTATCGGTGCCTACAAAGGTGGATCCGGGCCAAGCCAGGCCGTGTTCTACAGCTACGTGCGAGCCGATGCCCATGTCCACGTCAAAGACTTTGACCTGTTGTTCCTTAGCCCAGTCGCGGCATATCTGCTGGTTGATGGCATAGGGGATGTTGTTGGCCGGGGTTACCAGGTCAAAGGTGAAGAAGGTCTTGTTGGCGCTATCGACAGGTGTGTCTCCATAGTGTTTACGGTAGTTCTTCACCACGTTAGCCCCGCCAAAATCCCGCGCAGTCCGTGCATCCAGGCCCATCCAGACAATATCACCAGCCGTGACATCCTGGACCGACTGGTCAGCACGGGCCTGGATGATCTTTTCGATCATGGTCTTGCCCATAGGGTACCTCCTTCCAAGGTGTGGCTAGGCGAGTTGGGCAGCCAGTTCCTTCTTGCTTTGGAGATCGCGCAGCGTCTCAAAGCTCATAAAGTCTGCCTTGTTGATCAGCGTGCCTTCCGGACTACGCTTGATCTTGTCCCCCTCCCCTGCGTGACCGGCGATCATATGCTGTATTTCCATGGGCAGGCCGAACTCGTAGGCAAGGGCCGTGCCGCTAAGGGGATGGCGGATCAGCTTGCCATAGTCGGTTTGGATGGTCATACCATCTTGACCATTTTCGTACTCCAGTAATTTGCCGATGTCGTGCAGCAGCCCGCCAGAAAGCAGGTAGTCCAGATTTATCGGCACCCTATCTCCGCAGATTTCATCGAACAACAGGGCGGCCCGATACGCAGTCAGTGTGACGGCGCGCACGTGCTCGATATAGCTGGCCGGGCACGGGTTGATGAGCAGGGTGAACGGCATCTGGGCCAAGGCATCAGGCGTCCAGCCGCCACGCTCCATTGCCGTTTCCCAAACCACGATCGTCTTCTCTCTCAGATCCTCATCCTGAATCATGGTGAACTCGGGCACCAGTTCCAGCAGTCTCTTGCGCATCTTTCCTCCAGAATTCTGGTAGCCAGTTTTTGCCAGCGATATCCTGTCCCTACCGCCCCGTGAGGCTGCGTTCGGGTGGACCGTCGTATTCCTGTGCTGTGGGGCTGATCTTGCGCATGGGGCGTTCGCGCGTCATTTCCTCATAGACCTGCGCAGTCAGACCCACGGTGCGGCTAATAGCAAAGAACCCGTTACCCAGTTCTGGTGGGAAGCCAAGCTCACAGAGCACGGCAGCAATCCCTCCATCCACATTCATGGGTAGATCGCGACCGAGCGTCTCTTTCATGGCCTGGCCGAGTGCGTGGGCCATCTCGATATACTCCCCAGCGACTCCCGTCTCTTCTGCCAGGGCAAAGAGGCGCTTGGTTCGCGGATCGGCGGTGTGCACGCGATGGCCATAGCCCGGGACTCGGATCTTTTGCGCGCGGAATTCGGCCATCTTTTCGCGGGCTGCGGCGAGCGCATCGAGATCCCCCTCGTGTTTATAGTCCACCACTTCTTGGAGCACTTTCATGCAACCCTCAATGGCCCCACCATGATGCCGATTGATAGTCATGATACCTCCGGCAATGGCCGTGGTCAGCGGCGCGCCTCCTGAGGCCACCGTCCTCGCTGCCAGCGCGCTAGGTGGAGTGGCTCCGTGGTCCACTGAGGATACCAGGATGGCATCCATCAGTTTGCCGATCTCCGGTGTGGGCAACTCTCCCTTCAAGATCAGATACACCATCTCGCCAAAAGAGATGCGCCCCATCAATTGATCAATCGGGTAGCCCCGTACGGCTACTTTATTCGGTTCTATCTTGGTGATTGCGGTTTTCCAGGTTTGGTCCGCCACATTCCCTCCTCGTTGTGCTGGCTGCTCGATAGCTTGTGACGCGTCCGTGGCGCCTCACGCTCTGGGCTACAGGTCCAATTTGGCAAGTACTTCCTTGGTCGCCGCTGGCAGGTCGCCAAAAGCGTCCACCACCGTTGCGCCAACGGAGCGCAGGCGGTCCACCTTGCCCTCATACGTGCCGCGGCCGCCCTCGATGATGGCGCCTGCGTGGCTAAAGCGGGTGCCGCTCTTGGCTGCCTTTCCCCCTATGTAAGCGACGACCGGCTTGGTGACTTCTCCAGACTCGATAAGGTCGGCCACCCGCTCCTCCTGGCTGCCACCGATCTCCCCAAACATGACGATGGCCTTGGTTTCCGGGTCCTGCTGGAAGAGCTTGATCACCTCCGGATGTGGCAGGCCGATCACTGCATCGCCGCCTACGTGCACCAGCGTCGTCGCGCCGATGCCTGCTTGGGCCAGGTAATAGGCGGTGCTGGAGGTCATGCCGCCACTGCGGGACGTGACGCCCACCGGGCCGGGGAAGAACCAGGAGCGAGCTGAAGTTGCACGCCCTCCGATCATGCCCAGCACTGCCTTGTCCGGGCTCAGCACACCGAGGGTGTTCGGCCCAATAAAGTTGGCGCCAGCATCTTTGGCAGCCTTTGAAATGGCAAGCACATCCCAGATGGGCACCCGGTCGGGCACGATCACCAGCAACTTGACGCCGGCAGCGATTGATTCGAGTGCCGCGGCCTTGACGATCGGCGCGGGGATAAAGAGGACCGAAATATCCAGCGGTCCGGCATGCTCCCAAGCTTCCTGCACGGTATCAAAGACGGGAACCCCCTCAACTTCCTGCCCGCCCTTTCCCGGCGTG
>JASFLR010000062.1:0-9512 GCA_050117995.1 Anaerolineae bacterium | reverse complement strand
ATGGGTCGTGTTGGCACGTTAAACAACATCCTGCTGAAGGCGAGCCACTTTCGCCACCTGCCAGAGGTGATCTTTGACGCGTACGACCGGCCTCTGGAATCGGAGACGATGCGGCCAGCCAATGAGTCGTGTGAGCTATGTCACTACCCGCCAGCATTTCACGGTGACACGGTGCGCCAGATCACGCGCTTCGCTGAGGACGAGGAAAATACCCCGACGGATACCTATCTGTTGCTGAAGACTGGGGCGGGGACACGCGAGGTGGGACTTGGGTACGGCATCCACTGGCATATCACCAATCCCGTGGAGTACATTGCCACGGACGAGCACAAGCAGGAGATCCGCTGGGTGCGGACGACGCTGCCTGACGGCCGGACTGTCGAATACAATGACGCAGCTGATCCTCTCACGCAGGAAGAAATTGAGGAAGCGGAAAAGAAAGTGATGGACTGTGTGGACTGCCACAACCGGATGGGCCATCCTTTCTCCGCGCCGGAGGACTTGGTAGACCAGGCACTATCCGAGGGCGTGCTGAGTCCAGATCTGCCCTACGCCAAGCAGCAGATGCTAGATCTTCTGTCTGCCACCTATGCCAGCCAAGAGGAAGCCTTGGAAGCGGTCGGTGAGGTGAAGGAGGCGTACGAGGCTGAGTATCCTGGTGTTGCGGCGAGTATGGCTGATGAGATTGAGCAGGCCCAGCAGCTTGCCGAGGAGTTGATCACACGGTTGATCTTTGAGGAGCCCGGTGTGACTTGGGAGGACTTTCCCGATCACAACAGGCATAAGGAGTTTCCTGGCTGTTTCCGCTGCCACGACGGGAAGCACCTGAGCGACGAGGGAGAATCGATCCGCCTGCATTGCAATATCTGCCACAGCGTGCCGGCGAACGCGGGGGCAGATGAGCCGCCACCCGCCGTGCCTCTGGCCGAATTGGAGCAACCTGACTTTCACCTGGAGACCAACTTTATCGCCGATCACCGGTTCCAAGCGAACGAGATCTGTGAAGCTTGCCACGGCGTGGTCGACTTTGGTACGGACGATTCGAGTTTCTGTGCGAATTCGTCATGTCACGGAACGTCCTGGCCCTGGGTGGACTTGGATGCGGCCTTCCCCCATCCGATCGAGTTGGAGGGGGCGCACGCGGAAGCGTGGTGCTATGACTGTCACAAAGGTGACAAAAAGCCCGAGTATGTATGTGCAAACTGTCACGAGCCGCCGGAGCCACACTTTGGCACGAGTTGCGAGGAATGTCATACGCCCGAAGGCTTTGAGGGAGCAGATTGGGGAGACTTTCAGCATCCGATGCCGCTGGAGAATGCACATGCCACCGCGGATTGCGGGGACTGCCACGTAGAAGGGCAGGAGCTGACGTCCGATTGTGCTAGATGCCACCAGCCGCCGAGCGAGCCGCACTATGGGGACGACTGCGCTGAATGCCACACCCCGACGTCTTTTGCGGATGCACGTCTGCCGGCCGAGGCTCACCCGATCGAACTTGTCGGTGCCCACTTGACAGCTGACTGTGCAGGATGTCACGTGGACGATGAGACACCCGAGTACGTATGCAGCAACTGTCACGAAAGGCCGGAGAACCACTTGACCGGCGAGTGCGATATCTGTCATACGCCGGATGGATTCGTCCAGTCAGCTTCGTTTTTGGTGGAATTGGCATCCGAGATCCCGCACGGGGTAGAGGGGCAGGAGGAGTGCCTTGTCTGCCACGATCCGAACGGGGAGATTAAACCTGCGCCGTCCAACCACGTGGATTATACCATTGAGCAGTGCACGCTTTGCCACAAGGCTGAAGAGTAGTGCTCAGGTTTGACACTCAAGGCAAGTGCCGTGGTGACTAGACATGGGCGATCTGGACGCTTCAGAACTACAGCTAACCAATATGATTGGAAGTGAGAAAAACTAGCGACACAAGAACAACTGCATTGACAGGGAATCTACTCTGCTCCATAATGCCAGGTGATTAGGTGCCTTGCATCGGTGCAGGTGGCATAGTGGCCAGTCAACACGAGGACAGGACTCGTGACCGAGTATAGGAGCCCTGTAAAGCGATGGAAGTTATGGTTGCTTCCGTACGCAGTGCAGGGCTCCTGTGCCGAACCTGCGCAGGAGCTCCTTCAAGACGAACGAGTGCGAAAGGCCTAACTGGTTGAGCGCTAGGCAAGCAGACTGCCAGCATTGCGTGCCGCAATGCGGATCGTTGGGTCCATTTTTGTGCACCAAAGCGAGTTGAGGATAATCACCAAGGCAGCCCGGTCGTGCGCCCGGCTGCCTTTTCTGATTCAGAACACAGGCCTAGTCCAGTGTACGAGGCTCTACAAATAGTCCTCGATGCGATGCCGGGCGGCGTAGGCAGCCGCTTGGGCCCGAGAATTGACCCCCAGTTTGCCCAAGATGATGCTCACATAGTTGCGCACGGTCTTCTCGCTAAGCTGCAAGGCCGCACCAATCTCGCGATTGGTTTCTCCCTCGGCTATGCGGGCCAGAATCTGCAAGTCCTGGGCACTGAGGTCGGCGAAGGCGTGCGCCCGTTCGTGCTGCCTTGCTTCCTTCATCTTGGCAAAGACCTTTTCGGTGACCGATGGGTCAAGCAGGCTGTCGCCACGCCCGACCCGTTCCAGGGCGCGAATCAGATCGTCAGAGCCGATGCGCTTGAGCACGTACCCGTCAGCGCCGCTGGCGATGGCATCAAAGAGAACCTGATCGTCGGGGTACGAAGTCAGCATGATCACACGGGTCTCCGGTCGATCGGCTTTGATCTGCCGGCAGGCCTCCATACCATCGCCGCCTGGCAACCTGATGTCAAGGACTACCACGTCAGGCGCTAGCTGCTTGGCCTGGCCCACCGCTTCGGCAACGGTGCTCGCCTCGCCGACTACCTCCATATCTGGCTGTCTCTCGATAAGGGCGCGCACCCCCAATCGCACTACCTCGTGATCATCGACCAGGAGAATTCTCATGCCCACAGTTCCTGCACCTCCATGCCGGCCTCTTCCCGTCCCCTGCATTGTTCGCAGGGAATCGTCAGCCGGATCTGGACGCCCTGACCAGGTTCGCTATCCAGGACAAGGTCTCCGCCGAGCACGAGTGCCCGGCTATGCATATTGGCTATGCCCTGGCCCTGGTGATGGTTGTTGTTGGGATTTCGGTTTAAACCTCTTCCATTGTCGGCTACAATCAGCTGGGTGGCACTGCCCAGGTAGCTGAGGGTAACTGTTACCTGGGTGGCGTCAGAGTGCTGAACCACGTTGCTCAGTGCCTCGCGAGCGATCTGCGTGACATGGGACACCTGGTCAGAATCCAGCCAGCAGCAGCGCTTTCCCTTGACTTCGAGTCGCACATCCAGAAGTGTTTCAACCCGGAAATCCCGAACGAGGTTCTCGAGGATGGTCTCCAGGGCACGGTTCTGCTCTGCAATTTGCAGGTCAAAGATATAGCGGCGGATATCCTGAATGGTGTTATTGAGTGCTTCCATGACGTTCTCGATCTGTGTTCGCGCAGCGAGAGGATCCTCAGATGCCAGGTGGTGTGCCTCCTCCAGGCCAAGGCCAGCAGCGTAGATATTCTGTACGATACCGTCGTGTAACTCACGCCCGATCCGCTCGCGATCGGCTGTCAGGATCTGGGCTCGCTCCATCTGTGCAATGCGGCGGTCAATCTCAACCTGAAATACTTCGAGGGAGCGGGTCAGGAAAAAAGCCATAGCCAGGCCGCACAAAGAGCGAAAGACCAAAGCCGGGATCTGGATCGTGGCGGCCCATAGATCGTAATTCAGGAGATTGGCCGGAAAGACGGGCGCTGCGGGCGTGATCAAGCCGCCAACCAGTGCATAGATCAGGAAGGCGAGAGCCGCTCCAGCAAGATAATTGGCTATGCGGTTCAGCTCCATGAGTCTCATGTAGCGGGACTGGCGAAAGAGGCCGATGCTCGAAAGGAGCGCGCCCGGTAGAGCCAGGAAATAGCGACTCCAGCTATCGCCGATGGCAACGAGCATATCGAGGGTGTCGTGAGCGATGGCACCTCGCGCAAAGACGGCGAGCCCCCACAGCAGCAGCATCGTGCCGGGCAGAAGGCGCAAGAGGTGATGGCCGGGGAGAAGGGGTAAGAGCAGTTCTACACCAAACTGAAAGAGAAAGAAGAATGATGCAGTCAGCAACAGCAGGTTGGCAATGATCATGAGGCGCACGACTGTATCGTCCAGGTAGAGGGCTTGCAGTGGGATGAATATGTGGCCCCACTCGTTGAGACCATGTGCAATGCCAAAGGCGGCCAGCCAGGGCAGAGGTCGAGCCAACTCCAGGTTGCTCTGGCGGCGCCACTGCAGGGCGGTGACCAGGCCCGTGGTGAAGAAGACCAAGCCATATGCAAAATAGAGGATGATCCAGTTGACTTCGAGTATTTCGGTCAATGTGGACACGAGGCGCCTCCCAGATGCACAATTATAGCACTGACACGCGTTTTGCACAATTATGGGGCGGGAGGGTACCGGAATGTCCTCGGAAAGTAGGGACATATGTCAGATGCAGTTGGCCATCAAATATGATACACTTGAATGGCCTGCGTTTCCTTTCGGACGCAAGTACTGGTTGCATGCTTTGAGGAATCGTCCGTTCTGGTAGGTCGGACATGGTGTGGAAAGGAGGGAACTTGCGAAGATCCTGGTGATTGCAGTCTAGTATGGTTCTAGAATAGATTGAGTTTTGTGACAGTGAAGTCGGAGATTGGGAAGAGAGGAAACAATGAAGTTGAGATTGTTGGTTACGATTGCAGTTTTGCTTGTGTTGGCCCTGATAGTGGTCAGCTGCGGCGGGACCGCTGAACCCTGTCCGGAATGTCCGGAGTGCCCGCCAGCGGAGTGTCCGGAATGCCCTGAGGCAGCATGTCCGGAATGTCCCGAGTGCCCGGAGCCTGAGGCATGTCCGGAATGCCCTGAGGCTGAGGCCATGGGCTGCCCCTTTGAGGAAGACTGGGCCAGCTCGGGTCACGCCGATGCCGAGGCAGAGGCATTCCGCCATTGGGATGAGGATGATCCGGCTGTTGTGCCATCCAACTGTGCCAAGTGTCACAGCCAGGGCGGTGCCATGGACTTCTTTGGCGCAGATGGGACGGAGGCGGGTGTCGTCGACGGCGATCACGCCATTGACACCGTAATTTCTTGTGCTGTATGCCACAACGAAGCTACTATCATGTGGGATACGGTTGCCTTCCCCTCAGGCGTCGAGATCAGCGGCTTGGGGTCTGAGGCGCGCTGCATGGAATGCCATCAGGGCCGCGCCTCGAAGGCGACGGTGGATACTGGGATTGAAGAAGCTGGCATGCTGGATGATCTGGACACTGTCAGCGAAGATCTGGGTTTCACCAACATCCACTACTATGCCGCGGCAGCCACTCTTTATGGCACCTTTGCCGAGGGCGGCTACCAGTACGATGGCAAAACCTACGATGCCAAGTTCAGGCACGTAGAGGGTTATGAGACTTGTATCAGTTGCCACAATGTCCACACGCTGGAAGTCGAGGCAGAGGCTTGCATCGAATGCCATGGTGAGGGTGATTACCAGGACTATCGTATGATCAGCTCCGCATCGGACTATGATGGCGATGGCGATGTGGAAGAGGGCGTCTACTACGAGACCGTGGGTCTGCAGGAGATGCTCTACGGGGCCATGCAGGCCTATGCTGAAGAGGTTGCTGGTTCGTCTATCGTCTATGACGCTGCCAGCTATCCTTACTGGTTTGACGATGCTGGTGAGCGGTATGCTTCCTGGACAGGACGTCTAGTCAAGGCTGCATACAACTACCAGGTCTCCAAGAAGGACCCCGGCGAATTCGCCCACGGCGGCAAGTACATCATTCAGCTTCTGTACGACTCTATCGAGGATCTGAATCAAGCGCTGTCGACGCCGATCGACCTGTCGGCTGCGAGTCGCGGGGATGCAGGTCACTTTGATGGATCGACTGAGGCTTTCCGCCACTGGGACGAGGATGGCGAGGTTTCCGGTAGCTGCGCCAAGTGTCACAGCGCCGATGGCCTGCCCACCTACATCGCCAACGGGGCCAACATTGCCACTGAGGTGGCCAATGGCTTCATGTGCGTCACCTGTCACAACGAGGAGGAATGGCCGGCACTGTACGTGGACGAAGAAGTGACCTTCCCCAGTGGGGCGGCAGTCTCTTTTGAGGATGCCACCAGCAACCTGTGCCTGGAGTGCCACCAGGGTCGCGAGTCGACAGCCAGTGTTGACCGCCGGATCGGCGACAGTGCGGATGACGAGGTAGCAGACGGTCTTGGCTTTGCCAATATCCACTACTTTGCCGCAGGCGCGACGCTCTTTGGCAACGAGGTCCAGGGCGCATACCAGTTCGAGGGCAAGGAGTATGTAGGGCGCAACGAGCACGCGCCAGGCTTTGCCACCTGCGCTGACTGCCACAATGTGCACGAGCTGGAGGTCATGGTCGACGCGTGCACCGCTTGCCACGGCGAGTTCGAGGACGTGACCGACATCCGCCTCGACACCACCGACTATGATGGCGACGGTGATACCAGCGGTGGCATCGACAGCGAGGTCGCAGGCATGGCCGAGACGCTGTATGCGGCTATCCAGGCCTACGCCCAGAGCACGGAAGGCGTCAGCCCCATCGAATACAACTCGGCTCGCTATCCCTACTTCTTTGACGATGCGGGCGAGCGGTACGGCACCTGGACACCGGCCCTGCTCAGGGCGGCCTACAACTACCAGTATGTTCAGAAGGACCCCGGCGCCTTTGCCCACAATGCCAAGTACATCATGCAGGTCCTGTACGATTCAATTGAGCATGTCGGTGGAGATGTCAGTGGCATGACCCGACCCTAAGTAGGTCGATCGAGAGGATTCCGCGGGCCTATATCGGTTTGGCCGAATCCTGACATAGGGACATAATCACAGCGCCCGGCAGGCAACCTGCTTGCCGGGCGCATTGCTATGGAGCTCACAGGGTGTAACTTTGTGGTTGTTCAAGTGAGGCGGTCACTATTGTGTCAGGCGTGGGCGGCGGGCGAGTGATCGGGCAAAAGGCGGCTCGAATACCTTTCGGTTGGTAAGCTGCCGACGAGCGCGAGGCCTGATCAATTTCTTGCAGTAATCGGCTCTACCGCTACCAGGATGTCCCTGGAAAGTAGGGGCAAGTGTCAAGTGTGCTCGGCGCCCGTGTGTGGTATCATGAGGACGCCGCAACGGGGTAACGACGCTACCCCCGTGATCTGTCGCATGAGTGGAGTCTGCTGTTTTTCGAAGGAATCAGCAGTTACGACTCGATTACCAAACTACCAGTGCCTGAGTAATTTGCCCCGGATGTATCGTTGCGGTCCGTTAATGTTGGCTCAACTTGTGTTCCGCCACGGACACTAGTTGTCTTGTTGTGTTTGGAATTTGTTGTCGAGAGGGTAGAAAGGGGGTGCAGGGACAAAGAGACGAGCGAGTTCAGTTGTTGAGTTTAGAGGTTATACTCTCCCACAATCTATTGACCGAGGAAAACTGAAGGAGGAGTACGAATGTCAAGGAAGATCATTCATGTATTGTGGATCAGCGTGGTGCTGCTCCTGGCTGTCTTTGCGCTAGCGGGCTGCGGCTCTGAGGGTCCTGCTGGCCCTGAGGGTCCTGCTGGCCCTGAAGGGCCCGCCGGTCCTGCTGGCCCTGAAGGCCCCGCTGGTCCTGCTGGCCCCGAGGGCCCCGAAGGCCCTCCCGGCCCCGAAGGTCCTGCTGCTGAGGCAGCGCTCCAGCCAGAGACCTGTGCGATATGCCACCCCGAAGCTGGGGACAAGCACCAGGCATCGTACGACGAATTGTACCAGGATGGGGTCATCCAGGTTACGGATGTGGCCTACTCGTTCTCTGCACCAGGCACACACACCGTGAGTTTCCAGATAACCAAAAACGGACAACCTATTGATGCCAACGATGTCGAGTCTTTTGGCATCTACTTTGTGCCGTGGACGGGCAGTGCTTTCCAGTTTGAGCCTGCGATGGAGAGACTTGGCCTGACCGGTGACATCTCCTGCAATGCCAATGGTGCGTGCACGAGTACGCTGACTTCTGAAGAGGATGCGTACGCGACGAATTTCGGTGCGGTGGATGGCTTGGTTGTGATCTACGGCAGGGATGAGACTGCTGGCCGGCTTCCCGCCCGCATTCGCCAGGCCAAGTACCCGTTTGCGGCATTGCTGGAGACGGGAGGAGGCGTTGACTATCTGTCTGCGGCCAATAACGACGGCTGCGAGAAGTGCCACACCGATCCCTACCTGAAGCACGGGTACATCTACGCCCAGGTCGATGGCGATGCGACAAATGACTTTTACACCTGCAAAGCCTGTCACCTGGATAACGGCGAAGGGGGCCATTACGAGTGGCAGTTGCTGGTCAACGATCCGCTAAAGGCCATCGAATGGCTGAATTCGGACGAAGACACGTCCATCTTTACGGCTGAAGAGCTGGAGATGTATGCGTATAACACGTCGGTGATGAATGACGTGCACATGTCGCATGCCATGGAGTTCCCTTATCCCCAGTCGATGGCAAACTGCGTAACCTGCCACGAGGGCAAGCTGGATGTGGTGTTGGCGGATGAGAACTTTGCGGTGCCGCTCTGCAAGAGCTGTCACCCCATGACGGGCGCCGTGGCAGAGGCTGGGGAGGACGAAGACCCGGCATGGGACACCACCGGGCTCGCCCTGATGACCATCATTCCGCAAGATCTCCATGGCTCGATGGATCTGGCCACGGAGGACTGCACGGTTTGCCACAGTGAAGGTGGCATTGCGTCGAGCTTTGCTGAGATCCACAGCGGATACGACAAGATGATCTACACGGCCGATGGGCTGAGGTATTCTGAGGCCATCAGCGTGACTGTTGACAGCGCGGACTTTGACGGCAGCAGCCTCACCGTCGGGCTCAGCGCAGTCGTATCCCCTGAACTCGAAGGGCTGAGTGCGGAGGACATGGTCCCCACTGTGATGGTCGGCTTGTACGGCTGGGACACCAAGGACTATATCATCGGACCGCACGAGCGGCTTTTTGACGATAACGGCGACGGCGAGATCAGCCGGGACGGCGATGAGAGGGCTCTGGAGTACGAGGTAGGTGCGGAGCATCCGCGCGCGACGACGGTGTCGGCGGGAGGCGGCAGCTGGGAAGTCGCTTTTGACCTGTCGGCTTGGACCGATATGATCGCCGATGGCACAGTCAAGAGGGTGGAGATTGCGGTCATGCCTGCTCTGGAAAATGCTGACGGCGTTATGCTGGCGCTCGACGCTCCTTCCAGGACCTTTGACCTCGGGACTAATGACTTTGACGATGGCTTCTACAGCGAGATTGTCCGGGTCGAGGACGGCTGCGAAAACTGCCACGATGCACTGGCGACGAACTACCACTCGCCGGATAGGGGTGGGAATATCGTCGTCTGCAGGCTGTGCCACATCACCAAGAGCGGTGGTTCACATCTGGAGATGCAGTCGAGGTCGATCGATT